>SPDF01000298.1 GCA_004525055.1 Gemmatimonadales bacterium
CCGTCGCTGAGCACCACGACCTGATTGGCCCCGAGGACATCATCGGTGGCATCGAAGGTCCGGCCCTGGACGGCGGAGACCCCGAGGGTGCCGAACAACTGGCCGTCCGCCATCACCGCGGAGACGCTCAGCGGCGCGCCGAGCCCCGTGAGGTTCCGGAGGCCCAGGCCGGGCATGTAGAAGTACGCCGAGAGGGAGCTGAACTTGCCCGTTGAGGCCCGGACGTCATCGAAGTCCTGCGGGGAGAAGGCCCCGAAGACCGGACCGCGCTCCGCATGTTCATGCCCGACCTGCACCAGCTCGGCCGGGCGGTCGAATGGGAGTTCGCGGAGCAGGACCGCGCGGACGACGGTGAACATCGCCGTGCTGGCGCCGATGCCGAGTGCCAGCGTCGCGAGAGCGACGACGGTGAACCCGCGCGCCCTCGCGAGGGAACGAACAGCCAGACGAATGCTCTGACTACTCATAGGGCTACTCACCGCGGAGCGCCTCGACCGGATCCAGCGTCGTCGCGCGACGAGCCGGCACCCAGCTCGCGAGGAGGGTGACCGCGAGCAACAGGAGCGGGATCGCGATGAAGGTGAACGGATCATGCGGGGAGACGTTGAACAGGAGCCGGTCCGTTGCGCCCACGGCGGACTGGCTGTCCAGCGCCTTCAGCAAGTTGGTGAGGGCAACGGCCGCGACTAGCCCGAAGGCGACTCCTACCAGGGCGAGGCGCATTCCCTGCCCCATGACCATTCGCTGCACTTCACCGGGCGTGGCGCCGAGTGCCAGGCGGACACCCAGTTCCTTGGTCCGCTGCACCACCGCATACGCCATCACCCCGTAGAGGCCGAGAGCGGCAAGCGCCGCTGCAAGGAGGGAGAAGACCGTCAGCAATACCATGGAAAATCGACGCGGGCCGGTGCTGATCGAGACCAACTCATCCATCGCATTGATGTTGGCGATCGCCACATCAGGATCGACCGGCTTGAGCGCCTCGCGAACCCCACCCACCGCCGCCAGGGGGTCGGCGGTGGTGCGCACGACATACGTCATGGAGTTCCTGCCCGCCTGCGCCAGAGGCAGGTAGTACTGGATTCGCTTCTCGGCGTCGAGCCCTTCATGCATGGTGTGTCCGACGACGCCCACCACGGTAATCCAGGCGATGGTCGAGTCGGTGAATTCGTCGAAGGTGATCCGCTTGCCAATTGGATCGACGTCGGGCCAATAGGCTTTCACCAGTTCTTCGTCAACAATGACAACGTTCGGTGACCCCTCCACATCCTGGGCCGTGAAGAATCGACCCGTGACGAGCGGAGCGTCGATCGTGCGGAGGTAGTCCGGCGTCACAATCCGGATATCGCCCCACGGCATGCTCCCCTTGGGCGGGACCACGTACCCTTCAACATTAAAGGACCTTGTGCTCCAGTTGTTGGTGAAGGGGAGAACAGAGGTGGCACCGACCGAGATGACGCCAGGCTGAGCGGCAATGGCTTCGGTGGCGCGGTCGAAGAACGCCACCCGTACGGTGTCATTCGGGTATTTCGCCAACGGCAGCCCCACGCTGAACGTGAGCAGGTGATCAGGGCGGAATCCCGGATCGACCTGAAGGAGCTGCGAAAAAGAACGGGTCAACAGGCCAGCGCCCATCAGGAGCGTGAGGGCCAGAGCGACCGTCGCCACGACCAGGCCGCGTCGAAGGGCCAGCCCGCCGCGATCACCCGCCGCGCCACGCCCCCCCTCCTTCAGTGTTTCCTGGAGTGAAGTGCGCGAGGCACGCAGCGCCGGCGCCAGGCCGAAGAGGAGCCCGGTCAGGAGCGAAATGAGCAGGGTGAATCCGAGCACCGTGCCGTCGAGTCCGATGGCGGCAGCCGGCGGCAGGTTGCGCTCATTGAGGGACATCAGCGCGGGGACACCCCAGAGGGCAAAGAGGATACCGAGCCCGCCCCCCGCGAGCGCCAACACCATGCTCTCCGCCAATAGCTGTCGAACGAGGTCGCCGGGGGACGCGCCAAGGGCGACACGCACTGCAATTTCGCGCGACCGTGAGGCGGCGCGGGCCAGCTGCAGGTTCGCGACGTTGGCACAGGCAATCAGCAACACCAGTCCGACCGCCCCCAGCAGCACGAACATCGCGCGGCGCATCCCGGAGGAAGTGACCTGGTCACTGAGGGGCGAGAGCTTCAAATCCCAGTCGTCCCCCGTCTGGTCTGGCCGGTCCGTCTTGATGCGCGCGGCCAGCGCGTGCATTTCGGCCTGTGCCGTTTCAAAGGAGACGCCATCCTTGAGGCGCGCGGTCAGCCCGAGGAATTCGCTGCCCCAGGAGCTTGCCAGCTGCCGTGGCGTGAAAGCAATCGGTGTCCACAGATCGACCGTGCGGTTCAGCATCGAGGTGAACGAAGCCGGCATCACCCCCACGATCTCATAACTCTCACCGTTGAGGAGCATACGCTGCCCGATGATCTCCGGGTCCGCGCCGTAGGAATTGCGCCAAAACGCGTCGCTGAGCACAACGACATGGTCGCTCCCAGCCACCGATTCGTCGGCACGGAGGGCCCGACCGAGCGCCGGCTGCACGCCGTAGGTCGTGAAATACTCGCCCGCCACCTGTCGCCCCTGGAGTCGACTGGCATCGCCATGCCCCGTGAGCGTCGGGCCCCAGCCGGTGAAGGCGGTTACCGAGCCGAACGCCTGGTCCTGCTTTTCATACTCGAGGAATCCGGGGACCGACACGCCCGCCAGCAGCTTCAGGGAGGGATAGGAGTGGTTCAGCACGACCAGCCGCTCCGGCTGGTCGTAGGGAAGCGGCCGCAACACCACCGCATTGATGACCGAGAAGATCGCGGTGTTGGCGCCGATCCCCAGTCCCAGCGTCAGGATGGCAACGAAGGCGTATCCCGGGCTGCGACGCAGAGTGCGCACCGCATAGCGGAGTGTGTTGCTGATCCGGGCCATGGCGCAGTCC
>SPDF01000052.1 GCA_004525055.1 Gemmatimonadales bacterium
CATTCGCAGCACCGCGTCGTCGGTGAAACGCGGGTGCGGCTCGCCCCCGGCCGCTTCCAGGTGGTCGGCGCGCGGAGTCCGCACTCGATGATGGATCCACGCGTCGCGACCTACGGCGAGGAGAACCGACTCTGGACCGGCGACGAGGCGCGAGCGTTCGCCCGGGTCGCGGCGATTCCCGCACTGCTCGCCGCTCGTGCCGGCGGGGCTGACTGATGGTCACCACCACGCGCATCCGGCTCGACCGGATCAGCTCCTCCACGCGGAACGCCCACCTCGCCGCGGAGGTGATCGTGGGCCAGAACATCGTGGCCGCCGAGGGCTATGTGCTGGCGGTCCGACTGCTGACCGATAAGTCCTCCTACAATACCGTCGAGGACCTGGCCGGACGACTGGTGTCGCTCCGAAAGGGAGACGTCCTCGCCGGCACGCTCGGGAGTCGGCGGGCGCTTCGCGGATACGCCGGCGAGGTGCCAGCTCACATCGCTGTCGGCGACACGATCGACGTTCTAAACCTCGGTGGCGTGCTCGGCCGCTGCACATCGGCCAATCCGGACATCGGCCCGCCCTTCGCGGCGGAGGTGCTCGGAGCCGTGCTGGCATTCCCCGCCCTCGGCGACCGGGTCGGCCGGCCGGCGCACATCCGGGATGGGGCCATTCCCACCAGCGAATCGCTGGACGTGGAGGCGCCCGTCATCTTCGTCGCCGGCACCTGTATGCACGCCGGGAAGACGGCCGCCGCCACCGAATTGGTGCGCGGCCTCTCGCGCCGCGGTCTGCGTGTCGCGGCGAGCAAGCTCACTGGCGTCAGCCTGATGCGCGACACCCTCGCGATGCAGGACGCCGGTGCTGTGGCCGCGGTGACCTTCAACGATGCCGGTGCTGCGTCCACCCACGCGGGGATGACGGTCGCGGTGGCCAAGGGACTCTTCAATCACCTGCAGCAAACAGTCCGGCCTGACGTGATCGTGGCGGAACTGGGCGATGGCATTCTCGGGGAGTACGGGGTACAGGACATTCTTCGCGATCCAGAATTGGCGGCCTCTGGGCGGGCATGGGTGATGGCCGCCCCCGATCCGGTGGGCTGCTGGGGCGCGGATCAACTGATGCGCGGCACCTACGGCCTGCCCATCACCGTGCTCACGGGGCCGGCTACCGACAACCAAGTCGGCCGCGACTACATCAGCGCTTCGCTCGGTATCCCGGCGCATAACGCGCTACGCGACGCCGAAGGGCTACTCGGCGTGGTCACTACGGCGCTGGAGTCGAGGTGAAGGTCGCGGTCGTTGGTGCCGCCGGTTACGTGGGCGGTGAGCTGCTCCGGCTGGTGCTCCAGCATCCGGACATCACAGAGGTGGTCGCAACCAGCAGAAGCCAGGCTGGCCGCCCGATCGCCGAGGCACACCCCGCGCTTGCCTCGCTGACCGAGGCGCGGTTCGCCGGATTGTCCGCTGGTGAGGCTGCTCGCGGCCAGGACGTCGTGTTCCTTTCGCTGGAACATGGAGAATCATCAAAGGTGGCTGGGGAAGTCTTCGATGCCGCACCTGGTCTGGTGGTTGACCTCGCGGCCGATTTCCGAGTGCGCGATCTCCGCCTCTACGAGCGGTATTACGGACCTCATCCGGCACCAGACCTCGTCAGCCGATTCACCTACGCGCTCGCTGATGTGCGCGGCGCCGAGCTCCATGGTGCCGAGGCGCTGGCGGCCCCCGGCTGTTTCGCGACGGCAGCGCAGTTGGCGCTCTATCCACTGCGGTCGGTCGGCGTTGACGGAATCCCCGCGCTCTTTGGTGTGACCGGATCGAGCGGCGCCGGCGTACATCCGAAACCGACCGCCCACCATCCTGCGCGCGCAAACAACCTCTTTGCCTATGGCGTCCTCGGTCATCGGCACGATGCCGAGGTAGTGCAGGCCTGGCGGAGTTGGACAGGCGAACCGACGGCGACTGCCCGATTGATGGCCCACTCCGGGCCCTTTGTTCGTGGCATCCATTTGACGCTCCATGCCACCATATCTCCCGACGCGGCCGCGCGTGTTGGCGATCTCTTTTCGAGTGCCTACTCGGGGCGCCCGTTTGTTCGGATGGCCGATGCGCCTCCTCAACTGACCCACGCCGTCGGCACAAACATGGCCAACATCCACGCGGTCGGAGACGCCAGCACCGGCGAGGTGCAGGTGATGGTGGTGCTCGACAACCTGATCAAGGGAGCGGGTGGGCAGGCGGTGCAGGCGATGAACCTGGCACTCGGGCTCGATGAGTCTGCTGGCCTCCGGCTGGCGGCGCCCTTTCCGTGCTGAGCGAGGGAGAGCAGGCCTTGCTGCCGGTGTATGCACAGATGCCGATCCGTCCAGTGTCCGGGCACGGCGCCTGGCTAGTGGACGAAGACGGCGCGGAGTGGCTCGACGCATATGGCGGGCACGCCGTGGCCTCGACTGGGCACAGCCATCCGCGTGTGGTGGAGGCGATCACCGCCCAGGCGAAGCGGTTGGTTTTCTATTCCACGGCCGTGCCGTATCCCAACCGCCTCAAGCTGGCGGCCGACCTCGCCGCCCGGTGTCCCGGCACCCTCGGTCGAGTGTTCTTCTGCAATTCGGGCGCAGAGGCCAACGAGAATGCACTCCATCTGGCGCGCAAGGCAACCGGCCGGTCCGGAGTGGCCTCCGTAACAGGTGGCTGGCACGGCCGCACCGTGGCGACGCTCGCCTGCTGCGACGGCGCCTTGTACGAGGCGGGAGCGCTGCGAGCCGGGATGGCACTCTCCACCCGTGTCACGTTCAACGACTTGGCCTCCCTCGATGCGGTGCTCGATGACTCGATCGCGGCGCTGATCGTCGAACCGGTGCAGGGCATGGCCGGGGCACGGGATTGCAGCCTCGAGTTTCTCACGGCGGCGCGTCGACTCTGCACCGAGCGGGGCATCGCGCTGCTCTTTGATGAAGTGCAATGCGGCGTCGGGCGGAGCGGTACCTTCACCGCCGCGGAAGGCTACGGGGTCGTGCCCGACGGACTCACGATGGCGAAGGGACTCGGCTCAGGTTACCCGATCGGCGCCCTCGTCGCGGGCCCGATGCTGGCCGAGGGGGTCGGTGTCGGCGATCTGGGAAGCACTTTTGGTGGTGGTCCGCTCGCCTGTGCAGCTGCGCTGGCTACCCTCGGCGTGATTGCCGATGAGGACCTGGCCGGCAACGCCGCCCGCGTCGGCACGCACATCGCCGCAGGCGCCCGCCTGCTCGGTGCGCGAAAGGTCTGGGGGCGTGGGTTGTTGCTGGGGCTCGACTTCGGTCGTCCCGCAAAGGAACTCCAGCAGGCGCTCTTCACTCGTCGCATCCTGACCGGTACTTCCTCCGATCCGGAGATCCTGCGAATCATGCCGCCCCTGACACTCTCCCTGCAGGAGGCCGACGTGCTCCTCGCCGGGCTCCGCGAGGTGCTGTCGTGAACAAGCGCGACTTTCTCGCAGTGGAAGACTGGTCCTTCGCCGAGATTGAGGCACTGCTGGCGCTGGCCGCCCGGGTCAAGCGCGGCGAGGTCCTCGGCGGGCTGGAGCGCAAGGTGCTGGCAATGGTCTTTCTCGACCCGAGCCTTCGCACCCGAACCAGTTTCGAGACAGGGATGTTCCTGCACGGCGGGCACGCTGTGGTCCTCGAGCCCGGCAAGGGAAGCTGGGTGCTGGAGACCGAGGACGGCGTCGTGATGGATGGCGACACCGTGGAGCACGTCACCGAAGCGGCGCGAGTACTTGGCCGATATGCGGACGCCGTTGCCGTTCGCTCCTTTCCCCGCGGCGGCGACTGGGCCACGGCGCGTCAGGACGCTGTCCTGCAGCAGTTCGCTCGCCATTGCGAAAAGCCGGTCATCAATCTCGAGTCGTCGCGCCGCCATCCCTGTCAGGAACTGGCGGATGCCTTCACCCTGCGGGAGAAGCTCGGCGAGACCCGCGGCAAGAAATTCGTCTTGACATGGGCCTGGCATCCCAAGGCCCTCCCGACGGCGGTACCGGTGAGTGCGGCCCTCGCGGCGGTGCGCATGGGAATGGATCTCACCATCGCGGCGCCCGAGGGCTGCGATCTTGATCCTGAGGATGTCCGCCGTATCGGCGAACTGAGTACGGAGGCCGGCAGCGCGGCCCCGGCGTTCGTCCACGATCAGGCGGCCGCCCTTGCCGGTGCCGACGCGGTGTACGCCAAGTCGTGGGGGCCGGTCTCGATCTACGGGCAGGCGGAGACGCAACGGACCTGGTTCGACCGGTACCGTGACTGGCGGCTCACGGCCGACCTGATGGCGACGACCAGGGACGGCAGGGGTATCGCGATGCACTGCCTGCCGGTGCGTCGCAACGTCGAAATCGATGACGCGGTGCTTGATGGCCCGCAATCGGTAGTGGTGGACGAAGCGGAGAACCGGCTGCACGTGCAGCGGGCGCTCCTCCTCACGATGATCGGGAGCACACGGTGAGCATTGATACGTCGAAGGGAATCACGGGACTCAAGGGCGCGCTGCGCTACGTGCGCGCCTATCGAGACCAGATCTTCGTGGTCAAGTTGGGAGGCGAGGTGCTGGCGGATCCCCGCGCCGTGGATGGGATCGCGGCGCAGGTCTCACTCCTCTCGAGCCTCGGGATCCAGTTGGTGGTGGTCCACGGGGGCGGCCCACAGGCGACGACGCTGAGCCGCCGAATGGGCCATGAGCCGCGAATCGTGGCGGGCCGGCGTGTCACCGATGATGATGCCCTGGCTGTCGCAAAGATGGTCTATGCCGGGCAGCTGAACGTCGATCTCCTCGCCTCGCTCCGGGCCCACGAGGCGCAAGGGGTCGGGTTGAGCGGGGTGGACGCCGACCTCATCACGGCCCACCGTCGCGCCCCGGTCGCTGTGGTGGACGACGACGGCAAGACCCAGACGGTGGACTACGGTCATGTCGGGGATCTTGACCGCGTTGATCCGCGGGTGTTGCGCACACTCCTCGATGCCCGGTTCGTACCTGTGGTGGCAAGCCTGGCGGGTGACGGAGACGGCAACGTATTCAACGTCAATGCAGACACAGTCGCGGAATCGCTGGCGGTCGCGCTCCGGGCGCAGAAACTGATTTTCCTGACCGGAGCGCCCGGCGTACTGCGGGATCGGGCGGATCCGTCGAGCCTGATCGCCTTTGCTGATCCGGATGACCTGGCCAGCCTGCTCGCCAGCGGCGCGGTCGCTGGCGGAATGCGTCCCAAGGTGGAGGCGTGCATCCGCGCTGCCACCGGCGGTGTCGAACGGACCCACATCATCGACGGTCGCGTGCCAGACGCGCTCCTCCTCGAGGTGTTTACCGGTGCGGGCTGCGGCACCATGATCGTCGGTCGAAAGGAGAAGGCGACCTATCTCGGCGTCGACCTGGCCGACTGAAGTCGAACTCCTCCGGGAGCTCGTAGCCGTCCCTTCCGTCAGTGGCGAGGAGGAGGGGGTGGCGAGGCTCGTCGAGGAGACCGTGCGCTCCTGGGGCCTCCCGGTCCACCGGGACGTGGCCGGCGTTTCCGTTCGTCTACCGGGGAAGGCGGCTGGGCCGACACTCGCCCTGGTGTCACACCTCGATGTCGTTCCCCCAGGATCGGGGTGGACCCGTGACCCGTTCAGTCCCGTGATCGAGGGTGGCCAGCTCTTCGGGCGCGGTTCAGGCGATGCGAAGGCGTCCGTCGCGGCGATGCTCACCGCGGCGCACGATGTTGCGGTGGCCGGTGGCCCACTGCGGGGCGACCTGTTGCTGCTCTTCGGCCTCGGCGAGGAGACGCGCAACACGTCGATGCCGGATCTGGTGGCGCGGGCCGGCCCGATCAACGCCGCGATCATCGGTGAGCCGACCGACCTCGAGTTCGCCGTCGCCCAGCGCGGGCTCATGATGGTGGACCTGATTGCCAACGGTGACCAGCGCCATGCCGGCCGGGTGAACGAAGACGGGCCCTTCACCAATGCCCTGACCGTCCTGGCGAATGACCTTGTACGATTGGAGGCCCTCTTCGCTGGTCGATCACACCCGATCCTCGGGGATCCCACCGTCACGGCGACGATGGTCACGGCCGGCGTAAGCCGCAATGTGACGTCGCCATTGGCCAAGGCCGTGCTCGACGTACGGAGCACGCCATCGTGGACCCACGAAGAGCTTGCGCAAGGGCTCCGGGCCGCGCTCGGCAGCGAGGTGGTCGTCACCTCGGATCGATTGGTACCCTGTGAGACACCCTCCGGGTCGGCGCTTCTCGCGGGCTGTGCGTCGCTTCGGCCTACCGCCCTGCAGTACGGCAGTCCGACCTGCAGCGACTGGGTCTTCCTGCGCCACCTCGACGCGGTCAAGTGCGGGCCCGGCACCAGCCAGAGGTCGCACACACCCGACGAATGCGTAGATTTGGTTCAGGTGTCTGCCGCACGCCAATTCTATGCTGACCTCGCAGGGGAGTTCCTGAAATGACCCCTCGCCGCTCCTCGCCACATACGCTCTGGTCGCCTTCCGACGACCCCGATCGCCTCATGCTCGACTACACCGTCGGGGAGGACCGACTCTGGGATATGCGCCTCCTGCCGTGGGACGTGTACGGGAGCCTGGGGCACGCGGAGGGGCTCCGGGCCTCCGGCCTCCTGTCCGTCCATGCGCATGCCAGGCTCCGGTCCGCCTTGCGTCGTGCCCTGCGCGAAGTCGAGGAGGGTGTCCTCGTGGTGGATCTGGTGCACGAGGATGCACACAGCGCGGTGGAGGACTGGATCACCCAACAGCACGGAGTGGCAGGGGAGCAGTTGCACACCGGCCGTTCTCGCAACGACCAGGTCGCCTGCGACCTCCGTCTCTATCTGAAGAATCAACTGCTCGAGCTACACGAGGCCGCCGAGGATGTTGCCGAGGCACTGCTGGATTTTGCCGCGCGTCACCGGGACCAGCTCTGGCCGGGGTACACACATTCTCGGAAGGCGATGCCTTCTTCCGTCGGGCTCTGGGCGGCGGCGTATGCCGAAGGGTTGCTCGATACCCTCGAGTCGCTCCCGGCGCTCTGGGCGCGTGTGGACCGCTCTCCGCTCGGAAGCGCTGCCGGCTACGGCGTTCCCCTGCCCCTCGATCGGGAGGCGACGGCGCGAGCGCTGGGCTTTGCGGCCGTGGAGCACAACGTCGCCGCCGTGCAGCTCGGCCGTGGAAAGCTGGAAGCAGCCGTCCTCGCTTGGTGCGGCGAGCTCGGGCACGATCTTGCCCGCTTCAGCTCCGACGTGATCCTGTTCAGCGCAGAAGAATACGGGTACCTCGTGCTCCCGGCCCGCCTGGCCACGGGATCCAGTATCATGCCGCACAAGCGCAACCCGGATCTCTTTGAACTGACGCGCGCACGGGCTGCCACCATCAATGGCGACCACGCGGCGCTGCTGCATGTGAGTTCACGCCTCACCGGCGGGTACCACCGGGATTTTCAATTGCTGAAGGAGCCGCTCTTTCGCGGATTGCAGCGGGCGCGCGAGATGCTCTCGATGCTGACGGTGGCCATTCCATCCCTCGGGGTCAACGGCGTGCGGTGCTTCGAGGCCATCGCCGGCGACGCGCTTGCCACCGATGAGGTGATGCGCCGGGTCGAGGAAGGCGTGCCCTTCCGGCGCGCGTATCGCGAGGTCGCATCGGAGCTCAAGGCTGGCGTGCGGTTTCCGCCACTGACCCGTCGGGAAATCCTCGCGCGCCGCGGCTCCACCGGAGGTCTCGGAAACCTCGGGCTGCCCACTGTGCGGGCCCGTGTGCGTGCGCGGCAGCAGTGGAGTCGCCGCGAGCGGAAACGATTCGAGGGGGCACTGCGGCGGCTGGCGGGTCGGGGCCCGGCGAGGAAGCTATGAGCACCGACCGACGGAAGCGTCACCTGAAGATTCTCGAACTGATCAGCACGCAGGCGCTTCGGACTCAGGAAGAAGTGGCCGCGGCGCTGGCAGACGAGGGGTGGACCGTCACCCAGTCCTCCGTGAGCCGGGATATCGCGGCGCTACGGCTGGTCAAGATGAATGGTGTCTATCGTCGCCCGGAGGTTGTCGCGCGCTCGGTGGACGATCCGGACCTCCACCGGATCGCCCAGGCGCTGATCGGGGTGGAGACCGCGGGCGATGCGCTCGTCGTCCTGCGGACGCCGCCTGGGGAGGCCAGCCCCGTGGGCGCCGCACTCGACCGGCTCTCGTGGGCCGGCGTGGTCGGCACTCTCGCAGGAGACGACACTATTTTTGTGGCGGTTCGGGACGCTGCCGCTCAGCGTGCGGTGCTCCGGGAACTCCGCAAGGCTGCCGGGTTGCGCTGAACGACGATCGCCTCAACGATTGGGCATCCAAGGTGCAGTGGTGGGATTGTCCGGGTTGCAGAAGGTGGTCTACATGACGGTCATGCGGTTTTCCAAGCGGAACATTCCAGTGTTCACCGATCTCGAGGCCGCCAAGGAATTCCTTGTAATCCAAAGCTGAGGCCCTAGCTTACACGCCGGGTCACGCCGGCGCCGTAACGGACCGCCGTGATTTCGGAGAGAATCGCCAGCGCGGTTTCGGCGGGGGACCGCCCTCCCAGATCCAGCCCGATCGGCCCGAACAGCC
>SPDF01000406.1 GCA_004525055.1 Gemmatimonadales bacterium
CGGCCTCCCGGCCCAGCGGCCCTGCGACGCCGCCGCCTGAGGAAGAGCTTTCCCAGGATACGCCGCGCTATGTCCGCGGCGAGCGCATCACGCATCGGCGGTTCGGCAGTGGATCGATCCAGGGATTGACGGGGGCCGGACGTGAGTTGAAGGTCTCGGTCCAGTTCGACGACGAGGAAGTCGGGCTGAAACAGCTGCTCGTGGCCTTTGCGGCCCTCGAACGTGAGTGGGAAAGCGCATGACCATCGGTCGGGATGAGATCCTTCGTGTGGCGAAACTCGCCGAGCTCGATGTCCCGGCACAGGATGTCGAGGCGCTGGCGGCACAGATTGGCCGCATCGTGGATTATGTGGCCCAGTTGAACGACGTCCCTACCGGCGACGCTACGGAGCCATTCCAGGCGGGCCCGACCGCTGTGACCCTGCGGGAAGATGTCCCGGGTTCCGTCCCGCTGGCCCATGCCATCGCCTCCTTCGCCCCTGAATTCCGCGACGGGCTCTTCCTCGTGCCCCGCCTCGGTGCGATGGAGGGCGAGTGAAGGACCTGAAGGCGGAGGCACGCGCGGTGGGGGAGCGCTTGGGCGCGGCGGACACGCGCGGCCTGAACGCGACGTTGTACTGGAGCCAGGAGATGCTCGACGCGGAGGCCGACCGTGTCGCGGCGCTCGAGGCGGCGGGCGCACCACTGCCACTCGCCGGGATGCCGATTGCCCTCAAGGACAACATCGTCACCACCGATGCCCCGACCACCTGCGCCTCACGGATCCTGGCCGGCTATCGCTCGCCGTACGATGCCACCGTCGTGCGCCGCCTGCGGGAGGCCGGCGCGGTGATCGCCGCCAAGGCCAACCTCGACGAATTCGCGATGGGCTCTTCCACCGAACACTCCGCGTTCGGTCGGGTCCAGCACCCCACGCATCCTGACCGCGTCCCGGGTGGCTCCTCGGGCGGCTCGGCGGCACTCGTGGCCGCTGGCGTGGTGCCAGCCGCGCTTGGCTCCGAGACCGGCGGCTCGGTTCGGCAACCAGCCAGCTTCTGCGGCGTCGTCGGGGTCAAGCCGACCTATGGCCGAGTGAGCCGCTACGGGTTGGTCGCTTTCGGGTCGTCGCTCGATTGCGTCTCGGTGATCGGCCGGACGGTGAACGACGCGGCGCGGGTGCTCGCAGCCATCAGCGGTCCCGACGATCAGGATGCGACGACCGTCGCCGTCGAGCCACTGACCATCGATGCGACTCCGGGCTCGTTGCGCGGATTGCGTATCGGCTTGCCGACTGAGTACTTCCCCGCCGACCTCGACGCAGGCGTCCGCGCCGGAGTCGATCGCGCGGCGGACGCCTTGCGCGCCCTCGGCGCGGAGCTCGTGCCAGTGACGCTGCCCCATACCAAGTATGCGGTGCCGACGTACTACGTCCTGGCGCCAGCGGAAGCGGCTTCCAACCTGGCTCGCTACGACGGGGTGCGCTACGGCGTGCGGCGGATCGGGGAGGCGGGAGACCTGGCGGCGCTCTACCGGGCGACGCGGGGCGAGGGGTTCGGGCCCGAGGTGCGGCGCCGCATCCTGGTCGGCACCTACGTGCTGAGCGCCGGCTATTACGACGCCTATTACAACAAGGCGCAGCAGGTCCGGAACATGATCGCCGCCGATTTCTCCAGGGTGTTTGCCCCCGGGGGTGTGGACTTCATGCTGACACCCACCACTCCGACCACGGCGTTTCGGGCCGGGGAACGGACCGGCGACCCGGTGTCCATGTATCTGGCGGACATCTTCGTCTCTGCGGTCAGTTTGGCTGGCCTGCCGGCAATGAGCGTCCCGGTGGGGTTGTCTGAGGGACTCCCGGTCGGAGCACAGTTGATCGCGCCGGCCTTCGGCGAGTCCCGCATGATGGCGGTGGCCAGCGCAGTCGAGGCGGCGCTCGATGCCGCTGGGGAAGTGCGCTGATGGCCTGGGAGACTGTCATCGGGCTCGAAGTCCACGTCCAGCAGAACACCCGCACCAAGATGTTCTGCGGTTGCATCGCCTCCTTTGGCGATCCGCCCAACACGAACGTCTGTCCCACCTGCCTCGGCCTGCCCGGTGCGCTCCCGGTGCCGAACGCCGAGGC
>SPDF01000167.1 GCA_004525055.1 Gemmatimonadales bacterium
CAGGGGCGGCACCAGAGGCCCTTCTCCTGTATCACGCGGCTGCCCGCGCCGACCGGTCCGAACCCCTGGGAAGGGGTGGTCGGGCCGAAGATCGCCACGACCGGCGTGCCGACCCCGGTGGCCAGATGAAGCGGCGCCGAGTCGTTGGTCACGAGCAGTTCCGCGCGGGCGATGATCGCCGCCGACTGGCGGAGCGACAGTGCCCCGGCGGCGGAATGCGCGCGACCTGGGGCTGCGGCGGCCACCTGGTCGGCGAGCGCGCTGTCCCCGGCGCTGCCCAGCACCACGACGGGCTGCTTCAGCTGGGCGACGAGCTCCGCATATCCTGGCCACCGCTTGGTGCCCCAGATCGAGCCGGGCGCCACCGCCACGAAGGGGGCGGTGATCTTGTGCTCCTTGAGCCAGGCGTCTGCGGTCGCGCGATCGGCGTCGGTCAGGGTCAGGCTGACCGTCGGCGCCAGCGCTGCCGGGCGTTCACCATCGGCGAGCGCGAGCATCCGGGTGCTCTCATGGCCGCGGCGGGGCCGGGGGACACGCTCGGTGTAGAGCACCGCGGCGGGGCTGTCGTCGAACCCGATCCGCTCAGGGATGTGCGCGCCGAGGGCCAGTGCGGCCGATCGCCACGAACGGTGCGGGAGGAACGCTGCCGCGTACCTGGTGTCGGCCAGGCGCTCGGCGAGTCGTCGCAAGCCGCCGATACCGCGGTCGGCGCCGCGCTTGTCGTAGGCGATGACCCGCCGGACTGCGGGGTGCGTCTCCAGCAGCTCGGCGGCAGCCGGAGTGGTGACGACGTCGACCGGCTCGAACCGTGCGGCGAGCCGCGACAGGAGCGGGGTGGTGAGGACGACGTCACCGAGAAACGCGGTCTGGATGACGAGGACGGGGCCGGGTCGCATGGGCATCAGTCGGTGAGAGGGCTAGTCTACCTTCAGCACGGCCAAGAACGCTTCCTGTGGAATTTCCACCGAGCCGATCTGCTTCATCCGCTTCTTGCCTTCCTTCTGCTTCTCCAGGAGCTTCCGCTTCCGCGTGATATCACCGCCGTAGCATTTGGCGAGGACGTCCTTCCGGAACGCGCTGATCGACTCACGGGCGATGACCTTCTGCCCGATGGCGGCCTGGATGGCCACCGCGTAGAGTTGCCTCGGAATGAGCTCCTTGAGCTTCTCCGCCATCTTCCGGCCGAATTCGTACGCCTTGTCCCGGTGAAGGATCACGCTGAACGCGTCAATCTGGTCGCCGTTGAGCAGCAAGTCGAGCTTCACGAGGTCCGAGACGCGGAAATCGGCCATCTCGTAGTCCAGCGAGGCATATCCGCGGCTGATCGACTTGAGCCGGTCATAGAAGTCGAGGACGATTTCGCCCAGCGGGAACTCGAACTCGAATTCCACGCGCGAGGTGTCGAGGTACTGCATGCCGTTGTAGATGCCGCGTCGATCCTGGCCGAGTTTCATGATAGCGCCGATGTAGTCGGCCGGCGCCATGATGCGGGCTTTCACGTACGGCTCCTCGATCCGGGCGATGGACGCTGGGTCGGGGAGGTTTGTGGGGTTCGACAGGACCATCATCTCGCCGTCGGTGCGGTAGACGTGGTACTCGACCGTCGGCACCGTCGTGATCAGGTCGAGATTGAATTCCCGCTGCAGACGTTCCTGCACGATTTCGAGGTGCAGCAGCCCCAGGAAGCCACAGCGGAAGCCGAACCCGAGTGCCGTGGACACCTCGGGTTCGTAGTTCAGCGAGGCGTCGTTCATCCGCAGTTTTTCAAGCGCGTCGCGCAGATTCTCGTATTGGTCCGAATCGGTCGGGTAGACACCCGCGAAGACCATCGACTTGACGATCCGGTAGCCGGGGAGCAGATCCTCCGTCGGTGTCTCGGCGTTGATAATGGTATCGCCGACCCGCGCGTCCCGTACGTCACGCAGGCTCGCCACGATGTACCCCACCTCGCCGGCCTCGAGGACCGGGGCCTCCCGCTGGCCGAGCTGCAGGTAGCCGACTTCCTCCACCCGATACTCGTCCTCAGGGTGCGACCCGAAGGCGATCGTCATTCCCTTGCGCACCGACCCGTCGACGACCCGAATGCTGGGGACGGCGCCCCGGTAGCGGTCGTAGTACGAGTCGAAGATGAGCGCCCGCAGGGGGGCAGCTTCCCGACCGCGCGGAGGGGGTACCTTGGCCACGATCTCCTCGAGCAGCTCCGGAATCCCGGTGCCTTCCTTTGCGGAAACGCTGAGGATCTCCTCCCGCCTGGCACCGATCAGGTCGATGATCTCCTGCGCACGCTTCTCCGGCTCGGCCCCGGGCAGGTCGATCTTGTTGAGCACCGGGATGATCTCGAGGCCCGCGTCGAGCGCCAGGAAGAGATTGCTCAGGGTCTGCGCCTGAATGCCCTGCGAGGCGTCGACCACCAGGATGGCGCCTTCGCAGGCGGCCAGGGACCGCGATACTTCGTAGGTGAAGTCCACGTGCCCGGGGGTATCGATCAGGTTCAGCTCGTACTCGACGCCGTCCCGCCCGGTATATGACATCCGGACGGCGTTCAGCTTGATAGTAATGCCCCGTTCCCGCTCGAGATCCATCGTGTCGAGCAGTTGGCTTCGCATCTGACGCTTCTGCACCGCCCCCGTCATCTCGATGAGGCGGTCGGCCAGCGTGGACTTGCCGTGGTCGATGTGCGCCACGATGCAGAAATTGCGGATACGGGATTGGGACATGGGCGCAAATATAACGGACCCAGGGTCAGGCCGAACCGGCCAGTTCTTCCAGTCGTGCCATGGCTCGCCGGAGGTGCGGAACGACAATGCTGCCGCCCACGATCAGCGCCACGCTGAAGATCTCGAGGAACTCCTCCTGGGTGACCCCCTCCTCCCGGCAGCGGACGATGTGATAGGTGATGCAATCGTCACAGCGGAGGACCATGCTGGCCACGAGGCCGAGCATTTCCTTGGTCTTGACCCCGAGGGCACCGGCTTCTTACGCCCGCCCGTCGAGCGCGAAGAACCGGTTGATGGTCAGGTTGCCGGCGTTGAGGATCGTCGCATTCATCTGCTCGCGGAAGGCGCGGAATTCGGCGAGGGAACCGGGGGCGGCGTTGGACATGGGGCGGCTCGGCGTGGCAAGGTGGCGATGGCGGCGGGGCCGCGGGGCAGCTGGGGAGGCTGGCAGAAACAGTTCAGGGGGTCCCGAGGGGCCCCCTGAATGGTAATGACTTCTGGCGAAACGATTGCGCTAGCGGGCCTGTTGCACCTGCTCCAGCGCGCCGGGATTCCAGGCCGGCTTGGTGGCCGCGTTCCCGACCGCCTGGCCCATCCAGAACACCAACTGAACGAGCCGGGCTTCCTTTTCCGCGTTGATCTGGTCGGGTGAGTCACTCACCTCGTGATAGTCGGGGTGATGCCCGCTCGTGAAGTAGAGGATCGGGACACCTGCGCGAGCAAAGTTGTAGTGGTCGGACCGGAACAGCCGCCGCTCCTCAGGCGAGAGGTCGTTGACCGGGGTCATGCCAAGCTTCGGATTGGCGGACGCCACCGAATCGAGCATCGGGCCCAGGGTAGAGAAGGTCATCCCGATGGTCTCGACCGTGTCGGGCCAATTCCGCCCGATCATGTCCATGTTGAGGTTGGCCACAACTTGGTCGATCGGCACCGGCGAGTGCGCCGTGAAGTACGCGCTCCCCCAGAGGCCCTTCTCCTCGCCGCTGACCGTCACGAAGATGAGCGACCGCCTGGTGGCGGCCTTCTTCCGGGCGAACGCCTCTGCCAGCTCCAGGATACCCACCGTTCCGGATCCGTCGTCATCGGCGCCGTTGTTGATGCTGTCCGGCTTTCCCGGGGTGATGCCGATGTGGTCCATGTGGGCGGAGAAGACGACGTATTCGTTGTTGAGCGTGGGATCGGTGCCTTCGAGTACCCCGACCACGTTGGGGGCCATGGCCGTCCCGAGGGTGCTGTCGGAGATCCGAACGGTCGCCGTCCAGTCGGGCAATGAGAGTACCATCATCTCGGTGGCGGCGTTGAGCTGATCGAAGGTGCCCTGGGCTTGCGGAAACTGGGCCGCGACCGCCGCTTGCGAAAATTCGAGGACCAGCGGTACGCCGCCCGGGGACTTGGCGTCCTCGGCCCGGGCAACCTTCACCCTCCCAGCCTGTGCGGCGGCCTTGGCGATGACGGTCGTGTCGCGATTGCTCGCCGCGAACACACCGGCCGCGCCCGCGGTCATGGCCTTGATGATCATCGCATTGCCGAACTTCGGCACCTGATCCCAATTCACCACCCAGACGATGAACTTGCCCTTGACCAGGCTGTCGGCCGGGAACTTTTCGGGATCGGTGGGGCCGCCGATGAGGAGGATCTCTGCGGTGACAGGCGGGCCAGCGGATTCGCCCTCGTATTGAATGACCGACGTGGTGAACGGCAGGACGATGAAATCCTGCAAATCCGAACTGCTGAATTCCACGAAGGACCGGTCGGCCAGCAACTGCTTCTTGATCAGGGCGTACCGCTGCAGATAGCTGCCGCTGTCACCGCCCGGCTTGAGTCCGAACGACTTGAACTGGTCGGCGACATACTGCGCCGTCATTTCGAGCCCCGGGCTCGGCGTGTCCCGACCCATCATCGAATCGTCGGCGATGATGTTAATGCGCTTGCGGACGTCTTTCTCGGTGATCGACGCCGCGGCCTTCTTCACATCCTTGGTCTGCGCGGCGAGCGGAGCGCTCGCCACGATCAGCGCCATCCCGGCCAGCGCCAGGCTTGGGACGGCCCTCATGACGCCGGCTTCGGTGGCTGGACGATCTCCGCGTAGCTGTCCGGGTTCCACTGCGGCCGCTGCGGATTGTTCGCCACCGCCTGGCCAAGGTAGAAGAGCAGCTGCAGGATCCGGGACTCCTTGTCGGAATCG
>SPDF01000162.1 GCA_004525055.1 Gemmatimonadales bacterium
CGGCGGCTCGAGGACGATGTTGTCGTCGGTGGCCGTGGTCCGCATGTTCGTCAGCTTCTTTTCCTTGGTGACGTTCACATCCATATCGCCCGGTCGGCTGTTCTCGCCGGCAATCAGGCCCTCGTACACCTGCTGGCCCGGGGCCACGAACATCTGGGCTCGCTCCTGCAGGTTGCCCAGCGCGAACGCCACCACGCTGCCCTCGCGGTCCGCCACCAGGACGCCGCGCTTCCGGCCCGCCAGCGGGCCCGCCCAGGGACCGTAGTCCAGGAACCGATGATGGATGAGGCCGGTGCCGCGGGTGTCGGTCAGGAATTCCGAGCGGTAGCCGAACAGGCCGCGCGCCGGGATCCGGAACATCATGCGGACCATCCCCTGCCCCGGGTTCTTCATTTCGAGCATTTCGCTGCGCCGAGGACCGAGCTTCTCGATGACCGCCCCCATGTAGTCTTCGGGCACGTCGATCATCAACTCCTCGTACGGCTCCTGCCGCTCTCCATTGGGCCCGATCTTGGTAATGACCCGCGGCCGCGACACCTGGAACTCGAACCCCTCGCGCCGCATCGTCTCCATCAGGATGGCCAGGTGCAACTCCCCACGGCCCGACACGGTGTGCGTATCAGGGCTCTCGGTCGGCTCGACCTTGAGCGCCACGTTCCGCTCCAACTCCTTGAAGAGCCGGTCCCGGACCTGGCGGCTGGTGACGTATTTCCCTTCTCGGCCAGCAAAGGGGCTGTTATTGACGATGAAGTCCACGGAAATGGTGGGCTCCTCGACCGCGATGCCCTCCATTCGCTCGGGGACATCCACCGCCGTCACCGTCCGGCCGATTTCGATCCCTTCGAGGCCGGCCAGCACCACGATATCGCCCGCTACCGCCTCCTGTACCTCCACCCGGTGCAGTCCATCGAAGGTGTAGAGCTTGGTGATACGGCTTCGTTCGACCGCCTCGTCGGGCCCGACCATGCCCGGCGCGCCGATGGGCAGCAGCGCCACCTGGTCGCCCACCTTGAGCGTCCCCCGCTCGATTCGGCCAATCCCCATCCGGCCGAGGAAGGTGGTGAAGTCGAGGGTGGAGATGAGCATCTGGAACGGGCCATCGGCGTCGCTCGACGGCGGCGGCACATGCTCCAGGATCGCCTCAAAGAGCGGCGCCAGGTCGGGGCCCGGCTCGTCGAGTTCCAGCGTGGCCGTGCCGTGACGGCTCGACGTATACAGGAACGTGGCGTCGAGCTGCTCATGGTTCGCCTCGAGGTCGATGAACAACCCCAGCACCTCGTCGTGCACCCGCATCGGTTCGGCGTCGGGCCGGTCGATCTTGTTGATGGCCACGATCGGCAGCAATCCCAGATCCAGCGCCTTCCGGGTGACGAACCGCGTCTGCGGCATCGGCCCCTCGGCGGCATCGACCAGGATCAAGACGCCGTCCACCATTCGCAGGATCCGCTCGACTTCACCACCGAAGTCGGCGTGGCCGGGGGTGTCCACGATATTGATCTTGACGCCGTGCCACCGCACCGCCGTGTTCTTGGCCAGGATGGTGATGCCCCGCTCGCGCTCGAGCGGGTTGGAATCCATGACGCGCTCGTCCACCTGCTGGTTAGCCCGGAAGGCCCCTGCCTGGCGAAGCATCTGGTCCACCAGCGTCGTCTTGCCGTGGTCCACGTGCGCGATGATAGCGATGTTGCGAATCTGCTCTGTACCCGCCATTGGCCCCTGCACTTCATGCGAGACTGCGTACCAGACTCCTCCCCACCCCTCCCAACGGCGGCATATATAGTGGACTCCACTGGCCGGAGCAATGGTCAGTGTCCCCCGGGTTGGAGCCCGAAACCTCGCGAGGTGACGGGAGGGCCACTACCTTGCCGGAATGGATCCGTCCACCACCCCCGCCATCGGCACCGGCCTGCTCGCCGTCGCCCTCCTCGTCCTCGCCAACGCCTTCTTCGTGGCCGCGGAATTTGCCCTGGTCGGCGCCCGGCGCACGCGGCTCGATCAAATGGTGCAGGCCGGCGACCGGAAGGCCCTTCTGGCCCGCCGGGCCGTTCGTTCCCTGGAACGGTACATCTCGGCCACCCAGCTGGGCATCACCCTGGCCTCCCTCGGTCTCGGCTGGATCGGAAAACCGGCGCTGGCCGGCCTCCTCGATGGGCTCTTCGCGTTCCTTCCCGAGGGCGCCGCGGTCTGGACCAGCCATGCCGTCTCGGCGGCGACCGCCTTTGCCATCATCACCGCCCTGCACATCGTGCTGGGCGAGCTGGTGCCGAAATCGCTGGCCCTGCTCTACCCCGAGGATGTCAGCCGCTGGGTGGCCGGCCCCCTGATCGGATTCGGCTGGTTGATGGCCGGCCCAATCTCCCTCCTCAACGGCACCGCCACCTGGCTGCTGGGGCTCTTCAAGATCAAGCCCCGGGGCGACCACGAACGGCTGCACTCGACCGAGGAGATCCGGATGCTGGTCGAGCAAAGCCAGGTGGGCGGCTCGATGGAAACCGAGGACGCCCGCCTGCTCGAAGGGGTCTTCGAATTCAGCGAGAAGTCCGCTGAAGAGGTGATGACGCCGCGCACCAAAATCGTTGCACTCGCCGAGGACCTGCCGGTCACGGACGCGGCCGACGCCATCGCCGAGGCCGGCCTCTCCCGCTATCCCGTGTATGTGGCGAGCCTCGACGAGATCGTCGGCGTCGTGCTCGCCAAGGACGTCCTCCGCGCCCTGCGCGCCGACCCCACCGCGACGGTTGGCAGCATCCGGCGCGAGCCACTCTTCGTACCTCGGACGCGGGAGGTCGAGGATGTACTCACCGACATGAAGCGCCTCAAGACCCATCTGGCGGTGGTACTCGACGAATACGGTGGAACGGCGGGGCTGGTGACAATGGAAGACCTGCTGGAGGAGATTGTCGGCGAGATCTTCGATGAGCACGATGAGCCAGAGGAACTGCCGGCCGCCGCCGGAGGGGCGCCGCTCCTCGAAGGCGCCATGCCGCTCTCGGATTTCAACGACGCCTGGGATGCCAAGCTCGACGATCGGAACTACACCACCCTCGGGGGATACGTCTTCGGCGAATTGGGCCGCCTGCCACGGGTGGGGGACCGGATCGTGGTGGGGACACGAACGTTCGAGATTGTGTCGATGGAGGGGCGGAGGGTCAATGAAGTGCGGATGACGGTCGAGGAGAGAAAGGAGGCAAGTCCCTAGTCCTCTTTCTCCTTCCTCCGTCTGCCGGCCAGCCGCACCGCCAGCTCGATCGCGTGCCGCATGCTCGATGGATCCGCCCGCCCCGTCCCCGCGATGTCGAACGCCGTGCCGTGATCGGGGCTGGTCCGCGGGAACGGCAGCCCCAGCGTGACATTGACCGCCTGCCCGAATGACGCCACCTTGATCGCAGTCATTCCCACGTCGTGATACGGCGCCAGCACGGCGTCGAACTCCCCCCGCATCGCCCGTACGAACACGGTGTCCGCCGGCAACGGCCCGGCGGCCCCCAGGACGTTGGCCGCCGGCCGGAGCACTCGCTCGTCTTCGTCCCCGAAGAGCCCACCCTCGCCGGCGTGTGGATTGAGGGCGCAGACCGCAAGGCGCGGTTCGGACAAGCCAAACCAGTCCTGCAGCGCCGCCTCGGTGACCCGGCCGGCCCGGATCACCCGATCCTGTGTCACCAGCGATGGCACGTCCCGGAGCGCGATGTGCGTCGTGACGAGAACCACCCGCAGCCGCTCCGAGGCGAGCATCATCGCCACATCCACGCCTCCCGCCAGCTCCGCGAGCCACTCGGTATGGCCGGGCCAGGGGAAGCCGGCCTGGTGCAGCGCGTGCTTGTGCACTGGCCCCGTGACGATGGCATCCACCTCACCCGACATGGCAAGACTGGCCGCGCGCTCGATGGCGTGGCCGGCGATTCGCCCTGCCTGCACGACGCGCGAGGGGCCCGGGGTCGCGGAGGATTGCTCTCCGGAGCCCAGGCCCCAAGGTCCCACGATGATTCGGTGGTCCGCTCGCACTGCGGCGACTTGGTCGTCGGCACCGAGGACGGTGATTTCCGCGTCCAGTGGTTCTTCGAGGGCGCGGGCGACAATTTCGGGCCCGATCCCACGTGGATCGCCGAGGGTAACGGCGATCCGCGGCCTCACAGCTCGCGCACCTCGACGTACGCCGATCGGCGCAGCTGCTGGACGTACCGTTCCTCGGCGAGCTGCGCGCTGAGCATGGTGCGAATCCCGTCCCGGACGTCGTCGTAGGAGATTTCACCTTCCGGCGACTTCGCCAGCACAGACGCCACAACGTATTTGCTCCGGTTATTTGGAGCCTCGAGCACGAAGACCGGGGCCACGGCGCCCGAATCGACATCCGCGAGCGCGGCCTGGTAGGCGGGCGGAAGCTGGGCGAGCGGTGCGCCCTTCGCCTCCCGCTCCTCGGCCTCGTCGTGATGGACGCGCGCGAGAGAGTCGAATGAGGCACCATTGCGAATTTCCAGCGCCAGGCGGTCTGCCAGCTCCCGTGCCGCCTGCGCGTCGGCGTCGGTGACCGTCGGCATGATCAGAATGTGCCGGACGTCGATTTCAGAGGGCTGGACCCGCTTCACCTGGATGATGTGATAGCCGAAGGGGGATTCCACTGGCCGGGAAATCGTACCAGGCTTGAGCGCAAACGCCGCCTTCTCGAATTCCGGCGCCAGCGGAGGACCACGCCGCAGCCAGCCGAGGTCACCGCCTTGCTCGCGCGATCCGGGGTCCTGCGAGAACCGTCGGGCGGCCGTGGCAAAGTCGGCACCATCCCGAAGCGCCACCACGATCGAGTCCGCCAGCGCCAATGCCTGTGCCTTTGACGCCGAATCGGCCTGCGGTGCCACCACGATTTGCGTGAAGGAAATCGTGGCTGGGCGCTTGCCGAGCTTCCCCTTCTGCATCTCGTAGAACTCCCGCATTTGCTGCTCCGTCGGAGCAACCGGCTTCAGCTTATCCCGCTCGCGGAGCGAAGTCTTGAGGGC
>SPDF01000067.1 GCA_004525055.1 Gemmatimonadales bacterium
AGCTGCCCTGGATGCGGCCGCACCACGAGCACCTTCTTTCAGTCGATGGCGCAGGATATCGAGCGCTACCTGCGCGACCAGATGCCGATCTGGCGCGAGGCACGCCCCGGCGTCGAGTCGATGCGGGTGGCGGTGATGGGGTGCGTCGTCAACGGGCCCGGCGAGTCGAAGCACGCCGACATCGGGATCTCCCTCCCCGGCACGGCGGAGGATCCGCGCGCCCCGGTGTATGTCGATGGACAGTTGCGCGTCACTCTCAGCGGCGACCGGATTGTCCCCGAATTCCTCGCGCTGCTGGACCAGTACGTCGAGGGTCGGTACGCCTCGGCCGAACCGGTCGCGCGCTAGATGCGGGGCAGGGGAGCGCTGATCAGCGCGGTGGCCGCGGCGGCCGTGCTATGGGGCACGAAGCTGGGCGCACAGACCCCCGGCGTCGGCGACGCCGCGCCGGTGCTCGCCGTCCACGACCTGAATGGCCAGCCGGTCGACCTCGGGCAGTGGATTGGGAAGCAGCCGGTCTTCCTGCAGTTCTGGGCGACCTGGTGCACCTCCTGCACGGCGCTGGAGCCGGCGGTCCAGGCCGCCAAGGCGGCGTACGGCACCCAGGTGGAGTTCATCGGCATCAACATCACGGTCGCTGACCCGCGCGAGTCCGTCCGTGCCTGGGTGGCCCGCGAGGCTCCGCCTTGGCGGGTCCTGTACGACGATGAGGGAGCCAGCCAGCGCGCGTATGATGTGGCTGAAACGTCGTACGTGGTCATCATCGACCGTTCCGGTCGTATCGTGTACACCGGTGTCGGCGGGACGCAGTCCTTCGGGAACGCCCTCCGCCGCGCCACCGCCCAATAATCTCACCGAGGTTTGACCATGAAGTCGCTCGCCCTTTCGCTTCTGATTGCCCTCGCGGCCGCCGGCCCGATGGTGGCGCAGGATTCCGCCGCCGCCACGGTGGGAGCCGCCACAGCCATCCTGGTTACCGGACCCGAGCCTGGTATGAAGGCGATCGATTTCACCCTGCCCTGGGCCGACAAGGCCGGCCTCGGTCCGGCGGATGATCCCTTCTCACTCATCGCGCTCAAAGGGCAGGTCGTGGTCCTCGCGTTCTACCCCCGGGACTTCACGTCGGGGTGCACGGCGGAGATGCGGACCTTCGCCGACAAGTATGACTTGATGTTCACGGGCACCGTGCTCGTGGGGATCAGCATCGACAGCCTCGAGACCCACGTCCGGTTTGCCGAGAGCCTTGGGCTCCCGTTCAAGCTGCTCTCGGACCCGAAGCAGCGGCTCGCGGCCAAGTACGGGGCCAAGGGGTCGCAGGGGTCGATGCGCCGGGTGGTGTATGTGATTGGCAAGGACGGGAAGGTCGCCTGGCGGGACATGCAGTTCAACGCGACAGATCCGAAGGGCTACGATCGCCTCTACGGGGCGATCGCCGAGGCCAGAGGGAAATCGTGACCCTGAAGCACACGCTGCCCGCCTTGGGCCTATTGGGCGCTCTGGCGACGTCCGCGCCCGCGCAGGAGGCCACCGGTTCCGGGTACGTTTGGGTACTCCGGGGGGTCACCTTCTCCGCCTGCGTCGACTTCCTGGTCGACCGCGACATGGCGGAGAAGCAGCTCACCCCCGGATTCCAGGTCGTACCGGCCGGAAGCTTCGCCCCCCTCTCACCGGTGCTCCGTCGGGAGATCGACGGCGACTCGGCTCGCAGTGCCCTGATCCCGGCCCAGGTCTGCGTCATCGAGTCACCGACGATGAACTCTGGGGACGGCCTGTATTCCCCAACCACGAAGATGGGAGGCAGCGAAGCCGTGGTGTACTGGGCAATCGCCGCCATGAGGGCCGGGGCTACCCCGACGTTCGATCAATGGTTCGTGGCCGACTACTGGACCAACGACTGGCGGGTGCGGAAGCAGACCGAGTCGGCGTTCGTCCCGGTGTCAACGTTCAAACGAGCCATGGTCGCCGTCCCCGAGACGAGCAATCACGGGTACTCGATCTCCATCGGGAAGACGGTGCTTTCTTGGACCGGTGAGCTCGCCGGGCGGGACTCATTGGCCTCTACCGACACCGGCGCTGTCACCCAGATCTTCGATGGCAAGCGGACCATCAAGTGGACCGCCACCGTCTACGCCTCCCCCCAGTGGACCAGGCACCTCCCGGGGGTGTTCCATGTGGAGGGTAAGAACGATCTGGCCAAGGCCCTCAAGTCGTCGCCCATCCGGATGTTTGGCCCGATGTACTGGGGTGGGGACGTCCGGATCGAGTTTACCCGCTAGATCCCCTCTGGCGCCCGGCGGACCGGGGCGTAGGTTAGCTGCTCCACTGCAGGGAGCAGCCATGTCTACCCTCGTTCATGAGCGACTCGTCCTCGAGCGCTACGGAACCAGCACCTACGCCAAGGTATTCCTCCCGGCCGGGAGCCTACCCCTCGGCAAGAGCGTCCCGGTGACCGTGAGGGTCGGCGGGAGGCGGTTCAAGACCCGGGGTTGGAGCTTCAGCAGCGGGGCAGGGGTGACCCTGCCCGAGCGGATCGTGAGGGAGCTCGGCCTCCGCGCCGGCCAGGAACTGGACCTGGAGCTGCTGGACTGAAAAACAGTTCTCAACACGACCAAATGGCATCGGCCCCGGAGGCACCCCAATTTGGGGACCCCGGGGCCGTTTTATGCATCATTTACGCATGTTCGAGCCCCGGTGACGACACTGTCGCCAGTCTATTTTCCACATATTATCACGAACTGTAAGTGATGTTAATAATAAAGTTAAGGGTTCCACTTAAAGTGGATAGCTAAGTACACCTCTAGTGCTTTGTCGCATAACGACTAAACTGCTTCTTTCCACTGTTTCCACAGCCTATTTGAGGGAAAGTTTGCCCATTCCACACGCACGTGGATAGCCACCGACCCGCCATCACTGTGGCTGCCGAACTGTCTGTTGGGAGGTGGAAATGATATATGAACATCTTCCCCAAATGGGGATATCGAGGGCCCGAGATCCGGTTTGGGGCCTCCATATTCGGGTGGCCGGGAATCGGACACCTGGGCGGATGTGGAAAACGTTTGAGGGGGTCCAGTGTGGTAGCCACTGGATTCCCGCTGGCGTGGGAATGACGCCGATCCCATCTTCGGCCCCGCTGCCCCGCCATCCAACTGCCCCGCCGCCTCGTGATCCGTTAGAATCCAATGTCAGGTTGTGTTGACTCGATTTCCCGTCCAACCCAGGGTCCCTCTGTGCCGCAGTCCACGGTCCGCCGCACCAAGATCGTCGCCACCCTCGGCCCCGCCTGGTGCCATCCCGAGCGGATGGTCCAGTTGCTCGACGCGGGGGTCAACGTGGTCCGCGTGAATGCGTCGCACGGCACGCCGGAGCTGCGGGGGAAGTGGATCCGGGACCTCCAGCGGGTCCGGAAGGACCGGAGGAGCCCAGTCGCCATCCTCGTCGACCTGCACGGCCCCCGGATCCGGGTGGGCCAGCTCTCGGAGCCCCGGGAACTCGCCCAGGGCCAGTCGGTGACCTTCGCGCCCGAGGCGAGCGCGACGGGTGCCGAGATTCCTACCACCTATGCCGGCCTGGCAGGCGACATGCGCGCCGGCTCCAGGATCCTCCTCGATGACGGCCTCCTCTCGGTGGAAGTCACCACCGTCCGGGGTGATCGCGTCGACGGCATCGTCCGGTACGGCGGGCTCCTGCGGGCCAACAAGGGGATGAACCTGCCGGGCGTCGACGTCAGCGCCCCCGCGGTCACCGAGAAAGACAAGGAGGAGGTGGCCCACGCCGTCGAACTGGGCGTCGACTACATCGGCGTCTCTTTCGTCCGGCGCGCCGAGGAGCTGAACCAGCTGCGGGGCCTGATCCCAAAGCGGATCCAGCTCGTGGCCAAGATCGAGAAGGACACCGCTCTCCTCCAGCTGGAATCGATCCTCGATGCCGCCGACGCCGTCATGGTGGCCCGTGGCGATCTCGGGGTGGAGCTGCCCTTCGAGCAGGTACCGCTGGTGCAGAAGCGCATCATCCGGGAGGCCAACCTGCGCGGGAAACCGGTGATCACCGCCACCCAGATGCTCGAGTCGATGGTGAAGGCCCCTCGCCCGACCCGGGCGGAAGCGTCCGATGTGGCCAACGCCATCCTCGACGGCACCGATGCCGTGATGCTCTCCGCCGAGACGGCGGTGGGGGACTACGCCCTCGAAGCGGTCCAGGCGATGGATCGGATTGCCCGCGAGGTCGAGAGCCACCGGAAGGGACGGAGCGCCGCGTTCGACCTGGCGGTCGGACGGCGGAGCGGTGGCGGCAGCGAGCGATTCGCCGCGCGGAAGGCCCGTACCGAGGACGCAATCGCCGTCGCGGTCTGCGCCGCGTCGGAGCTCCTGGCCACCCGGGTCATTGCCTGTTTCACCTCGAGCGGATTCACCGCGCGTACGGTGGCCTCCTTCCGCCCCTCGGTCCCGATCGTGGCGGTCACCCCCGAACCCGATACCTATCGCGCCCTCGCCCTGGTCTGGGGGGTCACGCCGGTGCTCGTCGATCACGTCCCCGACTATGACGCGATGATCCCCGTGGCGCGGGCGGCGCTTCTCGACCAGGGCCTGGTCAACGTGGGGGACCGGGTCGTCGTCACCGCCGGCGTCCCCTTCGATCAGCCCGGCACCACCAACCTCCTGAAGATCGAGACCGTGTAGCGGTATGCGCCTCACCTTCCTCGGCACCGGCACCTCGTTCGGCGTGCCGCAAGTGGGCTGCGGGTGCGCCGTCTGCCGTTCCGGCGACCCGCGCGACCGCCGCACACGCTCCGGCGCATTGTTGCAGTCGGGAGACACGACCCTTCTCCTCGATAGCCCCCCCGAACTTCGGCTCCAACTGCTCGGGCAGGGGGTGACCTCCGTCTCGGCCGTGCTCTACACCCATGAGCATGCTGACCATACGGCGGGGATCGATGACCTGCGGATCTTCACCGTCCGGAAGAAGGGCCACCTGCCGGTGTACGGGCCTCCCGAAACGCTCGACCTGCTCGCCGCGACCTACCGCTATATCTTCGATCCGGGCGTCACGGCGTTCGAAGGGACCTCCAAGCCGCATTTGGAGCCGCACCCGCTCGAACCAGGCGTGGCCACGACTGTGGAAGGCGTCCCGGTCCTCCCGCTGGCCTTCCCGCACGGGCATCTCCGGGTCTACGGGTACCGGTTCGGCAAGCTGGCGTACCTGACCGATGTGAAAGAGGTCGGCGCGATCGGACGGGCCGCGCTCCAGGGTGTCGAGGTGCTGGTCCTCAACGCCTTGTGGTGGCGCGCTCATCCGACTCATCTGAGCATCGATGAGGCGGTCGCCCTCTCTCGCGACCTCGGGGCGACGCGAACCTATCTGACACACCTGACGCACGAGACGGGGCACGCGGAACTGGCGGCGCGGCTGCCGCCAGGGGTGTCGCCGGCCTACGACGGACTGACTGTGGAGGTCTCTCAATGAAGCTGCAGTACGGCAGGGTCATCCAGGATGGACTCGACGGAACCCACGGCCTGCCACGGCGCCGGTTGGACGAGCTGGCGCGCCGGTTCGGCGCCATTCAGGCCGAGGTGAGGGAGCGTCGGGAGGCAGGAGAATACGGATTCTACGGCCTGGCCAGGCAGGAGAATACGGTGCGCCAGATTGCCGCGTTCGCCGAAGGGCTCGGGCAGGCGCATGACCACGTCCTGGTGCTCGGCATCGGCGGCTCCGCCCTCGGAGCCCGCGCCCTTCTCTCCGCGCTGCGGCCACCGGCGTGGAACGAACTCGACGACGAGGCTCGGGAGTTCTTCCCTCGGCTGACCCTGCTCGACAACGTGGATCCCACCTCGGTGGCCGCGGCGCTCCGCCGCATCGATCCGCGGCGGGTGCTCGTCAATGTGATCAGCAAGTCGGGTGGCACCGCCGAGACGCTCGCGCAGTATCTCGTGGTGCGGAAGTGGCTCGACGACGCGCTCGGTGGGGCGGCCAGCCGGCATCTGGTCTTCACGACCGACCCCGAACGGGGCGCGCTCCGGGAGCTCGCCACCAGCGAAGGAATCGCCACCCTGGAGGTCCCACCCGATGTCGGCGGCCGCTTCAGTGTGCTCTCGCCGGTCGGGTTGTTGCCGGCGGCACTGGTCGGGATCGACATCGCCGCGCTCGTGGCGGGCGCCGCGCGCGCGGTGGCGACGGCGGAGGAGGGAGACCTCCTCAAGAATCCGGCGGCGCTCTTTGCCGCGCTGCACTGGGCGGCGGACACCCAGCTCGGCGCCCGCGTCCATGTGGTGATGCCCTACAGCGACCGCCTGCGTGACGTGGCGGAGTGGTTTCGTCAGCTTTGGGCTGAGAGCCTCGGCAAGCGCGTGGATCGGGAGGGGCAGGTGGTGCACACCGGCCCGACACCGGTCGCCTCGGTCGGCGCCACCGACCAGCACTCCCAGGTGCAGCTCTTCATGGAAGGGCCGTTCGACAAGCTCATCACCTTCGTGACGGTTGCGGATCCCGGCGAGGATGTGCTGATCCCTGTTCTTGAAGGGATGCCGGAGGAGGTCGCCTGCCTCGGCGGGCGGACGCTGGGTGAGTTGTTGCAGGCCGAGTACGAAGCCACCTCGGCCGCCCTCGCGCAAATGGGCCGGATGAACTCTACGATCGCGCTTTCCGATCTTGCCGCACAGTCGGTCGGGGAGCTCCTCATGTTCTTCCAGCTGGCCACCGGGTACGCCGGGTGCTGGTACGGCGTGAATCCGTTCGACCAGCCCGGTGTGGAGCTTGGGAAGCGGCTGACGTTCGGGGCGCTCGGCCGGGTGGGCTATGAGCCGCCGGCTCCCCCGCTGGATGCCGACGCGGACACGGCCTGAATCGGTTTGGCGCTGAGGCGGTTGGCGGTCTAGATTTTGCCATCCGCCCCTGTCCCTACTCAAGAGGACGAGACTCGTGACTGACCACGTTCAGAAGGCCGTGCAGCTCTTTGGCGGCGCGGTGACCACAGTGCCCGGCGGTGGCGTCCGCCTGTCGAAGCCCGACGCGCTTCGCGGCCCGGCCACCGATACTCTGGTCCGCCAGGCGGTCTTCGGCAACGAGCCGGAGCGCGAGGCGGCCCGGTGGCTCCTCTGGGAGCTCGGGCAGGCGACCGGGGCGCGCCCCGCGTCGATTAATGACCTCTACCTGGCCCGCGGGCGTGGGGAGTGCGGGGGCTTCACTGTCCCGGCCATCAACGTGCGGATGTTGGCCTACGACACCGCCCGGGCCGTCTTTCGTGCGGCGTTGGCGGGGAAGGCGGGGGCGATCATCCTGGAAATTGCCCGGAGCGAGATCGCCTATACCGGCCAGCGGCCCGACGAATATGTGGCGGTGATCATCGGCGCGGCGCTGCGCGAGGGCTACACCCTCCC
>SPDF01000212.1 GCA_004525055.1 Gemmatimonadales bacterium
ATGCTCGCCGAATTCATGGCCGCCAAGAAGGCGGGACCAGACGACTGGCCCGGCGCCACCCTCCCCGACATCGGCTCCCTGACCGCGCAGGCCGGCCGCATCGCCGGGGACATCGGCCTGCTGACCGACCGGGTCGGCGCCGTCTTCGACTCGACCACCGCCGCCAAGGTCCGGAACAGCCTGAACGACTTCCTGACGATGGTGAACCGGCTGACCGATTTCACCAACAAGCAGACGGACAAGGTCGACCAGGTATCGACCAGCGCCGTCGCCGGGTAGCGCGACTTCGCCGGGGCAGCCAGAGACTTGCACGCCACGCTGTCACGCCTCGATTCCGCCACCAGCGAGGGGCAGCTCGCGACGATCGTGAATTCGGCGCAGGGCTCGTCGGCCGACCTGCGCGTCGCCACCGCGGACCTCCGCTCCCTGCTCGGCGCGGCCCGCGACCATGAGGTGAGCCTGGTCCGGATCCTCGTGGCCGCCGATTCGATCATGGCCCGCCTGCAGGCGGGCGAGGGCACCCTCGGCATGTTGACCAAGGACTCGACGCTCTACAATGAGACGACGGCCACGATGATCGAATTGCGGAAGCTGATCGCCGACATCCAGGTCAATCCGCGCAAGTACTTCAAGTTCTCGGTCTTTTAGCCTGATGGCCAAGCGGAAGCCGGAGCGTGAGGTGAGCGCGGGCGGGATCGTCTTTCGACGATTCGGCCCCGAGGCACGGTTCCTCCTGATCAAGGACTCGTACCGCCACTGGGGGTTTCCCAAGGGCCACCTCGAGGAGGAGGAGACCCCCACCGAGGCGGCGCTGCGCGAGACCGGCGAGGAGACCGGGCTGACCTCGCTCCTGCTCCACGGTCCCATCCGGATCATCGACTGGCACTTCCGTTTTCGCGGCAAAGCCATTCACAAGTTCTGTCACTTCTTCCTTTTCGAGAGCCCGGAGGGGGAGGTTGTCCCGCAGGTCAATGAGGGGATCACTGATCACCGGTGGTTGCCGCTCGACCAGGCCCTCGAGCAGCTGAGTTACGACAACGCGCGTGGCGTCCTCCGGCGGGGCGGCGAGATGGCCCGCACCCTGGTGGCGGTCGGGGCGGGCCGGCCGAAGCAGCAGCCGGACCCCGTCACCGCCGAGGGCTGAGGATGGCGGCAATCGCCGCGATGCTCGATGGGCGGAGTGCCGTGACGGCGCTCCGGCGCTCCCTTCCGCGGGGCGGACCCGGCGTCGTCACCTGCCGTACCCCCACCAAACTCCGCGAGCTGCTGGATCGCCGAATCGTCGAGGCGGTCGTGTTCGCGCCGCGCCCCGGCCTTCTCGACGAGTGGGCCGCACTTCGCACTGACTTCCCCGACATACCGATCGTGGTGTACGCCTCGATCCGCCCCGACGACGGCGCCATGCTGGCGGAGTACCGGACGCAGAAGATGGCGGCCGTGCTGGTGGAGGGGGTGGATGACGCGGTGGTGGGTGAATTGGTGCGGCGGGTGTCGCTCGTCGCCTCCCGCCGACGCGCGCTGGCCGATGCGCCCCGGCTGCTCCGGCTCGCCGACCCGCTGCAGCGCCAGGTCTGGGACATCCTCATCGACCGAGTGGATGAGCCGGTTACCACCGCGGAGCTGGCCACGCGCCTCGGCGTCTCGCGGGAACATCTCTCCCGGCAGTTCGGCGCGGGAGGGGCGCCTAACCTCAAGCGGGTCATTGACTTCCTCCGTGTCGTGGCGGCGGCCCAGTTGCTCCACAACCCCGGGTACAGCGTCGCCCAGGTGGCGGGGCTCCTCTCCTTCTCCTCCTCGAGCCATCTCGGGTCAACCGCCCGCCGGATCGCGGGAATCGGGGCGCCCGACCTGTTGCGAACGACCCCGAAGGAGCTGCTCAACCGATTCGCGCGGGGGCATACGCGGAGCCGGCTGTAGCCCCGATTTCTGTCATTGCGAGGCCGCGCAGCGGCCGAAGCAATCTCATACGAGATTGCCGCGTCGGCCCCTGGCGGGGCCTACTCGCAATGACAGAAGCGGTCGGCCCCCCTCCGGTTGCCTCCGACCCTCTTATGTGATTATTTTCACAAGCTGTAGACGAAACGATTCTTCTCACCCCTTTTGGTGAAACAGGCGACCACACACATGGCCACCGAATCCGTGCTGCGCCCCGGCGAACTCAAGGATGCTCTCCTCAAGGAAATCGCCGCCGCGAACCTCTCCTCCATCGATACCTCCGACGTCGGCACCGTCCTCGAAGTGAAGGACGGCGTCGCCCGGGTCTACGGGCTCGCCAAGGCGATGGCCGGTGAGATGATCGAGTTCACGGCCCAGGAGACCGGCGAAACGGTGACCGGGCTGGTGCTGAACCTCGACGCCGACAGCGTCGGCGCCGCGATTCTCGGCAATTACCTGGTGCTGAAAGAGGGTGACGAGGTCCGCTGCACCGGTCGCGTGCTCGAGGTCCCGGCCGGTCCGGCCCTGCTCGGCCGCGTGGTGGACGCCCTCGGCCGCCCGGTCGACGGACTCGGCCCGATCAAGACCGAATTCTCGCGGCTGGTGGAATTGGTGGCTCCCGGCATCATCGTCCGGCAGCCGGTCAAGGAGCCGCTGCAGACGGGCATCAAGGCCATCGACGCGATGATCCCGATCGGCCGCGGCCAGCGCGAACTGATCATCGGCGACCGCGGCACCGGCAAGACGGCCATCGCCATCGACACGATCATCAACCAGAAGGGCACCGGCGTCGTGTGCGTGTACGTCGCCATCGGGCAGAAGCGCTCGACGGTGGCCTCAGTGGTCGAGCGGCTCCGCGAGGCCGGCGCCATGGAATACACCATCGTCGTCATCGCTTCCGCCTCAGAGCCGGCCCCGCTGCAGTACATCGCGCCGTATACCGGCGCCGCGCTGGCCGAGTACTTCATGTACGAGGAAGGGAAGGCCACCCTCTGCGTGTACGACGACCTGTCCAAGCAGGCCGCCGCGTACCGTCAGCTCTCGCTGGTGCTCCGCCGTCCTCCGGGCCGCGAGGCCTATCCCGGCGACGTCTTCTATCTCCACAGCCGTCTCCTCGAGCGCGCCGCCAAGATCTCGGAAGAGGCCGACGTGGTGAAGCTCGATCCGCGCATCAAGAAGCCGGGCGGCTCACTGACCGCGCTGCCGATCATCGAGACCCAGGCCGGTGACGTGTCGGCGTACATTCCGACCAACGTCATTTCGATCACCGACGGCCAGATCTTCCTGACCACCGACCTCTTTTACTCGAACATCCGCCCCGCGGTGGACGCCGGCATCAGCGTCAGCCGGGTCGGCGGCAATGCGCAGATCAAGGCGATGAAGCAGGTCGCCGGCCCGCTTCGGCTCTCGCTGGCGCAGTTCCGCGAGCTCGAGGCCTTCTCCCAGTTCGGTTCTGACCTCGACGCCGCCACGCAGAAGCAGCTGGCCCGCGGCGCCCGCCTGGTCGAGGTCCTGAAGCAGCCGCAGTACGCGCCGATGCCGGTTGAGCGCCAGGTGGCCATCATCTACGTGGTGACCAACGGGCATCTCGACGAGGTCGAGGTCGGCGACATCCGGAAGTGGGAGGCTGACTTCCTCGAATACCTCGAGGCGGCCCATCCCGCCGTGCTCGACGGTATCCGGACCAAGAAGGCGTTCGACAAGGACCTGACCGCCGCGCTCGAGAAGGCGATCGCCTCCTTCAAGCCGTTGTTCCACGCCGCGTAATGGCCAAGTCCAAGGCGCTCAAGGGCCGGATTCGCTCGGTCACCAACACCCGCAAGATCACGCGGACGATGGAGCTCGTGGCCACGTCCAAGTTGAAGAGGGCGCAGGACCGGGTGATTGCCACCCGGCCCTATGCCGAGGCGTTGCGCGGCGTCATTGCCGA
>SPDF01000254.1 GCA_004525055.1 Gemmatimonadales bacterium
CGGCGTTTGGGTCGCGACACCCCTCAGATCCGCAGGACGAGGAGGGTGAGGTCGTCCGCCGGGTGCGGGGCAAAGGCGCTCACCTCGGCAATCAACGCCGACACGATCTCCTCCGGCGGGAGGTGCCGGCGCGACGCGACTCCATCCAACAATCTCGCCTCGCCGAACGATTCTCCCGCCACGTCGCGGGCATCGAGGAGCCCGTCGGTGCAGAGGCAGAGCAGGTCGGAATGCATGTCCCACGGCACCTGCCGCAACGCGATGTTTCCCCGCGCGGCGAGGCCGAGCGGCGGCGCGGTCGCCTCCAGGCGTTCGGGGGCTCCCGCCGCCGGGATCCGCCAGGCGTGCGGGTGCCCCGCGCTGGCATAGGAGAGTTGTGCGGCGCGCGGGTCGAGCACCCCGTAGAACACCGTCAGGTACATCTCGGTGCTGGCGAGATCTTCCTCGATGCTGTCGAGCAGGCGTTCGAGCGTCTCGTTGGGCGTCGCCGAGCCGCCCGCATGAATACCGGCTGCCGCGATGACCATGGCCATGACCAGCGCCGCGCCGAAGCCGTGCGACGAGACGTCGCCCAACATCACGCCGACGCGGCCGCGCCCGAAGCGATTGAAAGTGTAGAAGTCGCCGCCGACCGATTCGGCCGGGACACAGCGCGCGGCCACATCGGCATCGCCCGCGAGTTCGGAGGGCGATGGCATCAGCTTCAACTGAAGATCGTGCGCCAGTTCCAGCTCTCGCCGGAGTCGTTGTTGCTGCAGGTCACGCACGACCAGTCGCGCGTTTTCGACGGCGGCGCCGATCTGGTTGGCCACGGCGGTCACCAGCTTCCGGTGCCCCGGCTCGAAGGCATCGGCGCCCAGCCGGTCGGTGAGGTTGATGACGCCGACACAGCGCGACGCGCCGCCGGGCGCGGCGTAGATGATCGGCACGGAGAGGTAGGCACCGCCCCGGTAGCCGCGCGGCCCCCCAATACCATCGGCTTCGGGGGGATTCTCGACCAGCCGCCGTTCACGGAACGCGCGAGCCGCGACGGACTCCGCGTCGTCCGGCGCGACGCTGGCTTCCGTCGGCGCCGGAAATCCGCGGGTAGCCACGACGCGAAGGCGTGCGAGCGTCTCGTCGTAGACCATGATGGAGGATCGACGTGCGGCCACGACAGAACTGACTTCGCGGAGGATGGTGCGCGCCGCCTCTTCGAGGTGGATCGTCTGCCCGAGGATTTCGCTGATGCTGTAGAGGAGATCGATCTCCTCGTAGCGGTTGGCGAGTTCCGCACCCATTTCGATAACGCGTCGCTCGGTGTGAAACATGGCACCCAGGACCGGTCGGAGCCGGCCCGCGGCGGCCTGGGCATCGGATTCCGGGAGGTCCTCGAGGGTGAACCAGAGTCCTTCGACGCCGGGCACGGCGTCAAACCACGCCGTGCCCGCCGGGGTGGGCACCAGCCCGGCGTCCCGCGGAACCACCGGCGACCATCCGGGATCGTCGTCGCCGATCACGCGGACGCGGCGCCCGTCAAATCGCCAGGCGCGGAGCCGCCCGCCGACGAGGCCGGCGAGCGCCTTCAGGACCGGGCCGACCCGCTCTACGTGCGGCGCAGGGTCATGCAGATGGAATTCCCCGGGGGAGTGAATCGAACGTCATCCATCAGGTTGCGAATCAGGAAGAGGCCCCGCCCGCACGGGAGCTCGAGATCATCGGGCATGACGGGGTCCCGGACCGAGGCAGGGTCGAACCCCGGTCCCTCGTCCGTCACGTGGATATGGAGGGCATCGGGAAGACACTCCGCGCGGACTTCGACACAGAGCGCGGGCTGCTGACCGTTGCCGTACACCATCGCGTTGGCGAGCGCCTCGGAGAGTGCCACGCGAAACCGGAACTGCACCCGCCGCGGCGGCTCCCACCCGGCGAAGCAATGCCGCGCCACCAATTCCACCACCTCTTCGATGAGGGACACCTCGCTCGGGATGCGCAGGGCAATTTCCACGGCGATTCCCGTAGGAAGGGGCCGGTCGGCGCGGCGGACGCAGAGGCGAAGCGGCGCGGTCACGGGCGGTTCAGAAGCCGGCGAGGGCCTGCGCGGAGTCGTCGGCGATCGCGAAGAGCGTGTCGAGTTTCGTCAACTCGAAGAGCGAGCGGAGGTCCTCATTCAGCCCGCTGAGGCGCAGCTCCCCGCCCTGCTCGCGGACTTTCTTCGAAATCGAGACCAGCGCACCCAGCCCCGACGAGTCGATGTACCCAGTCTTGGCAAAGTCCACCAACAGCTTGCGCTCGCCGTTGTCGAGTGCCTGCTGGATGGTGGCCTTCAACTCCTGCCGGTTGCCCACGATCAGCTGGCCCTCGACCTCGACGATCAGGACACCGGTCGGATTCTTGGACGTGGTGAACGCCATGAACGACTACCTCCCTCAAGAGCTCGGATCAGACTGCAGGACCGCGAGTGCGGCCACTTCGACAATATCATCGCTCGTCGCTCCGCGCGACAGGTCCGCCATCGGGCGAGCCAGTCCCTGGAGCATCGGCCCGAGCGCCACGGCACCCGCCAGCCGCTGGACGAGCTTGTACGCGATGTTGCCCGCGTCGAGGTTCGGGAAGACGAGCACATTGGCCCGTCCCGCCACGGCGGACCCCGGCGCCTTGCCCGCCGCGATCTCCGGCACCAGCGCGGCATCGGCCTGGAGCTCGCCATCGGCGGGGACGCCGGGCGCCAGCGCCTGGAAGCACGTCACCGCCGCGCGCACCAGGTCCACCGATCGACCACCGGCACTGCCGTGGGTGCTGTAGCTGAGGAACGCCACCCTCGGCGCATCCCCGATGAGCCGGCGGCGATCGCCGACCGCGGCCAGCGCGATATGGGCGAGCTCCTCCGCATTCGGCTCCGGCACCACCGCGCAATCGGTGAAGGTCAGGACCCGTTCGTCGGGAAAGAGCAGGTAGAAGGCGGAGCTGAGCAGCGGAATACCCGGCGCCAGCCCGATGCCCCAGAGCGCCGCACGGATGACGTCCGCCGTCGGATGCGCCGCGCCGGCGACGCAGGCCTCGGCTTCGCCAAGCGCCACGAGCCCGGCACCAAAGCGCAGTGGATCGGCGGCCAGATCCAGGGCATGAATACCGTCCCGCACCCGGTCGGGACGACGCGCGCGCAACATTTCTGCGATCGTGCCGACACGGGCGTCATTGGCCGGTTCCAGGTGCCCCGGGCCCAGCAGGATCGGTTCGGCGATCGCTTCGTCCCGCAGCCGTTGCGCGGCGGCAAGAATGCGCGGGTCGTCCCCTTCCGGCAGCACGACGCGCGCGCCACGGGCACGGGCCCGCTCCAGGAGCGCCGCACGCGCCTTCACTTCGCGAACCGCGCCCGGAGCGCCTCCGCCACGGCGGGGTGCACGAGCGCAGACACATCGCCCCCGAACCGGGCCACCTCGCGCA
>SPDF01000280.1 GCA_004525055.1 Gemmatimonadales bacterium
ACGGAGGGCGGACAGGCGGAGCAACGGATCGGCGGGCTGCACTTTCGTCCCCGCGTCCCCGCGTCCCCGCTTCCCCGCTGAACACATGGCGCGCGAAAAGATCATTCTCGAGTGCACGGACTGCAAGAACCGGAACTACTTCACCGACAAGAACCGCCGGTTGCATCCGGAGCGGGTCGAGTGGAAGAAGTATTGCCCGCGGTGCGACAAGCACCAGCTGCACAAGGAGTCGAAGTAGTCATGGAAGGCTCCAAGCTGGGCGGGCAGGCGGTCGCGACCACCGGCGGCATCGGCGGCTGGTTCCGCCGGACCGGGGACTTCCTGGCGGCGGTCCGCACCGAGACCAAGAAGGTCTCCTGGCCGTCGCGGGACGAGCTGAACAAGGCCACGCGCATGATCCTCATCATGTCGATCGCGCTCGGCTTCCTGATCGGCTGGATGGATCTGTTGCTCCAGATGATCCTGGTTGACGGCATCGCCAGGCTGGCCCGGTGATCGCCATGGAATACCGCTGGTACGCGATCCAGACGACCGCCGGGCACGAGAACAAGGTTCGTGGCCTCCTGCAGCGGCGTATCGAGGAGGATCCGCGGCCCCCCGAGGAGCGTCTCGTGCGCCAGGCCCTGGTGCCGGTGCAGGAAGCCGTCGAGATCAAGAACGGCAAGAAGGTCACTGTCGAGCGGAAGCTCTACCCGGGCTACGTGCTCGTGGAGATGGGGTTGAGCCAGGAGGCGCTGCACCTGGTCAACAGCCTCCAGGGCGTGATCAAGTTCGTCGGCACGGGCCGGTTGCCGCAGCCGCTCCGCCAGGAGGAAGTCAACCGACTCCTCGGCGTCGTGGAACAGGTGTCCGAGGCGGAGCCGAAGGAAGAGATTCCGTTCCTTCCCGGCCAGGTGGTCGAGATCACGGAAGGTCCCTTCTCCGACTTCAGCGGGACGGTCGAGGAAGTGCTGGCCGACAAGGGCAAGGTCAAGGTTTCGGTCAGCCTCTTCGGGCGACCGACGACCGTCGAGCTGGATTACCTCCAGCTCCGCGGTCACTAGGGCGGCAGGCGCCGCTCTTGCGCCCCTCCGGGGGGCGCACCGCCACCGCGCGGCATACGCGGGAGCCAGGGGCAGCGCATTGCTCCGGCGCACCACGAGGAGTTGTATGGCCAAGAAGATTCAGGCGCTCGTCAAGCTGCAGGTTCCAGCTGGCGCCGCGAACCCTGCGCCCCCGGTCGGGACGGCGTTGGGCCCGCATGGTGTCAACATCATGGAATTCTGTAAGCAGTTCAACGCGCGGACCCAGAGCCAAAGCGGAATGGTGATCCCGGTCGTCGTAACGATTTACGCCGACAGGACGTTCACGTTCATCACCAAGACCCCGCCGGCGCCGAACCTCCTGCTGAAGGAGGCGGGGCTCGACAAGGGGAGCGCGCAGCCCAACCGGACCAAGGTCGGGAAGGTCACCTCGGCGCAACTCCAGAAGATCGCCGAGATCAAGATGGCCGACCTCAACGCCGCCTCGGTGGAGAGTGCCATGCGGATGATCGCCGGCACCGCCCGCTCGATGGGGCTGGAGGTCATCGACTGATGCCCAGCCACGGAAAGCGCTATGCGGCCGCGGCGGCCACGGTCGACCGCAATCGGACGTACAGCAGTTCTGAGGCGTGCGCCGCCGTGAAGGCCGCCGCCAATGCGAAGTTCAACGAGACGGTGGACGTGGCGGTCCGGCTCGGCGTGGATCCGCGGCACGCGGACCAGGTCGTCCGGGGTACCGTCGTCCTGCCGCACGGCACCGGGAAGACGGTGCGGGTCCTGGTGATCACGCAGGGCGAGAAGGTCCAGGAGGCCGAGGCTGCCGGGGCTGACTTCGTCGGCGTCGAGTTCCTCCAGAAGCTGAAGGACGGATGGCTCGAGTGTGACGTCATCGTCGCGACGCCGGACGTGATGGGCCAGCTGGGCCAGCTCGGCCGGGTGCTCGGTCCTCGCGGCCTCATGCCGAACCCGAAGGCTGGCACGGTCACGCTCGATGTGGCCAAGGCGGTCAAGGAAATCAAGGCGGGCAAGATCGAGTTCCGGGTCGACAAGACCGGCAACGTGCACGTCCCGATCGGCAAGGCCTCCTTCAGCGAGGCGCAGCTTGGGGAAAACCTCCAGGCGTTCATGGACACCATTGTGCGGGCCAAGCCACCGGCGGCCAAGGGTGTCTATATCCGGTCCGCGACGGTCTCCAGCACGATGGGGCCTGGCGTGCGCATTGAGACGGCGGGGTACAAGTGAGCAAGACCGAACGGCAGGCAGAGGTCGAGACCCTGACGGCAGCGTTGAAGGCGTCTCCCAATGTCTATGTCACGGATTTCAGCGGATTGAACGTGCTGCGCATGACCGAGTTCCGTCGTCGCCTCCGGGCGGCCGGCGCCAACTACCTCGTGGTCAAGAATACGCTGGCGCAGCGGGCCCTCGCGGCCAACAAGATCGAGGGGCTCGACGAGCACTTCACCGGCCCGACCGGCCTCGTGCTGTCGCACGATTCGCTCACGGCCGCCAAGGTGCTGACCGAGTTTGCCAAGGAGTTTGGCAACAAGCCCACGGTCAAGATGGGGCGTGTCGACGGCGAGACCGTCACGGCCGCCCACGTCCAGCGGCTCGGTGAGATTCCGCCGCGCGAAGTCCTGCTGGCGCAGATGGCCGGCGCAATGAACAGTGTCCTCTACACCATGGTCGGCGCACTCGAGGCACTGCGTGAGCAGCGCAGCGCCGAGGCATCCTAACCCGACGGAGAGCATCCCGATGAGCACCACGATGAGCAATGAGCAGATTCTCGACGCGATCGGCCACAAGACCGTGATCGAGCTGGCGGACCTGATCGAAGAGTTCAAGACGAAGTTCAACGTGACCGTGATGGCTGCCCCGGCGGCTGGCGCGGGCGCGGGCGGGGCCCCGGCGGTTGAGGAGCAGACGGAGTACTCCATCCTCCTCACCAGCGCCGGCGCCAAGAAGATTCAGGTCATCAAGGCCGTGCGTGAAGTCACGAGCCTGGGCCTGAAGGAAGCCAAGGACCTGGTCGACGCCGGTGGCGTCATCAAGGAAGGCATCTCCAAGGCCGAGGCGGAAGAACTGAAGAAGAAGCTCGAAGAGCAGGGCGCCACCGTCGAAATGAAGTAG
>SPDF01000070.1 GCA_004525055.1 Gemmatimonadales bacterium
GCGCGATCTGCCCGACCATCCCGACCACCCGATCGACCTCATCTGGATTGTTGTAGACATGCGTCGAGAGGCGGACATAGTCGAGGTTGTCCTCGCCGACGTGCCGAACCCGCACCGGACCCATCTTCCAGAGTTGCCGGACCACCTCGGTCCCCGCCATCCCGTCCACCTGAAACGAAACCATCGCACTCCGCACCTCCGGCGCCGAGGGCGACATGATGCGCACCCCCGGCTGGGTGCGGAGCCCGGCATCCAGCCGAGTCGCGAGTCCTCGGCTTCGGCGCTCGATGCGCTCGGTGCCGATGGCATTGTGGAATGTGATCGCCGCCTGGAATCCCACCAGCAGGCTGTCGTTCCGCGTGCCCACGTGATCGAACCGGTCCCCCTTAAGCGCCAGGTCATCCCACCCGCCGCTGGCTACCAGCGGCCAGAGACGGTCGATCCACGCCGGACTGATATAGAGGAAGCCCGACCCCTTCGGAGCCAACAACCACTTGTGGGGGCTGGAAGCGTAGAAATCACAGCCGAGATCCTGGATGTCGAGCGCCAGCATCCCGGGCGGATGGGCACCGTCCACGACGGTGATGATGCCGCGCGCTCGTGCCCAGTCGGCGAGACGCCGGACCGGCTGAATGGCGCCTGTGCTGAAGAAGATGTGTGAGATGCTGAGCACGCGCGTCCGGGGTCCCACCGCCGCGGTCCACGCCTCGAACAACGCATCCTCGCTCGGAGCCGGCACAAGCGGCTCAAACTTTCGAAGAACGAGTTTGTGTCGCGCGGCAACCAATTCCCAGCAGCACCGCCCACCGACGTGCTCCTGCGTCGTCGTGAGGATTTCATCGCCCGGCTCGAGGTCGAGTCCGCGCGCCACGACGTTCATTCCCTCGGTGGTGTTCCGTGTGAAGGCAAGCGTTTCGGGCGGGACCCCTACGAGGGCAGCGAGCTGAGCGCGGAAGGCATGGACGTCGAACGGGACCTGGTGGAACACGGTCTCGAACGCGCGCATGTGCGCCTCGATCGCCTCCAGCACCGGTAGAGGGAGCGCGCCCCACGTCCCGGTGTTCATGAAGATCCCGTCAGTGATCAGGAACTGCCGTCGGATCTCGGCCCAGTATGCCTCGTCATCGGAGGCGCGGGGGAGCGGAGGAGCCATCGCGCCGGATTCCGCCGCGGCCTCGATCCGGGGCAGCCAGGCCGCCGCGGGAAAGAGCGCCGCCGCACGAAGCAGGTCACGACGGCGCATCAGCGGAGGGGAAAGCTCGCGGCGATCAGGGCCAGCAGGCCCAGGGTGCCCGAGACGATGGAAATGGCGACATGGCGCCGCCGGATGGCCTGGTACAGCGGTGCGGTCTGTCCTTCAGGCGACACTCGACCGAGCCGCGCGACCGTGGGCATGCCGAAGGCGAGCACGATGAGGGCCCCGAGAAGTCCGGCGCCCTGCATGACCATCATCCAGACGGTGGGGGCCATGCCGCTCATCGCCGACCCGTACATTCGGAGCGACAGCATCACCCCAGAGAGGATCATGAGAAATGCGCCGGGGCCAATCAACAACTTGTGCACTGCCACCTGCCCGCGGGCGATGCCAGCGAGCACCGCGCCGGGCTCGTTTTTACCGACGATGCCATACACCATCGAACCGAGTCCAGCGCCGAGCCAGAGTACCTGTCCAAAGAAGTGCAAGAAGAGCCAGATTCGCATGTCAGGTCGTTTCCGAGAAGAGGTGAGCGTCAATCGGATGGCGGCCACCGAAGCCACCGTCGATGTCGTGCCAGTGGGAGACGCTGCTCTCCCCGTGCTTCCAGCAGAGGTAGACCGGTCGGTCGTCCCGGAGCGACAGGAAATCCACCAATCCGTCCTCAAAGCCCTTGAAAATGCAACCGAGGGCAGACAGTTCGGTCATCAGGTCATGAATCCTGAGCGCATGCGCTTCGGCTTCCAGCCTGGCGGCGAGAACGTCCGCCGACTCCACCGGTTCGTCGACGGCCGGCGCGCCGGAATCGGCCGCAATGGCCAGTTCGAACCGTTCGACGGCGTGACGCCACTCGGTGTGCCCGGCGAGTAGGTCGCGGACGATCGGGCGGACGAGCGCCAATACACGGTTCGCCTCGTCCACGGTAAAAAGCCGTGGGTCTTCAGCCATGAGTCTGCTCCTGCGCCAGGGCTGCGCGTGTGGTTTCGTATCCCGCCTGCTCAAACTCGGAGAAGAGCTCGGCGGCGAAGGTGGCGCGACGGGGAAGCGGCGGCCGGACGTGAATCAGGCGGGCGCGACCGGGGGTCAATCGCCATCGGGCCAGGGCATCTTGTGCCTGCTGCGCCATGAGCACGCCCTCCCCCAGGTCGTGCGCCAGCAACAGGCCGGGGGCGCGCGCGCGCTGCTTCGGTGGCGGCTCGTCGAACCCGGGCCCGACATCCACTGCCACCACGAGGTCCGCCTCGAACTGTGCCGCGACGTCGAGCGGCAGCACCGCCCGGAGCCCGCCATCGACCAGCCGCCGCCCGGCGACCTCAACCGGAGGATAGTATACCGGTAGCGCCGTGGTGGCTGCGAGCGCGTCCTGCAGTGGAAGGTCCAGGCCGCCCTCGCCGAGCGTAAGGAGTTCACGCGAGTCGGCATCCACGGTGGTGAGGGTGAGCGGATGCCTCAGCTCGGCGAAGGTCCGCGCCGGCACCAGTCGATGCAGGGTATCGTGAAGGGGCTCGGCCCGAAGCAGGGAGCGAAACCAGAGCCCCGCAATTGGTGTCAAGGCTCGCGGCCGCGCGACCTGGCTCACCTTGACGGCGCGGAACCGCTGTGACAACTCGTCCGCGGATGCGCCGGCGGCGGCCCCAGCCGCGATCACGCCACCCATCGAGGTCCCGACATACCGCGTCGGCTGGAACCCTGCCTCCTCGAGCGCTCGAAGGGCCCCGATCTGCGCCGCGGCCTTCGCTCCGCCGCCGCCGAACACCGCGGTAATACGGGTGGAGTTCACGAGCGGCGCACGCTTTCGCGATGCTTTTGCGCCGCCTCGTAGCGAGCCTTCTCCTCGGGCGTCTCCGCCACCAGCCTCGGCACCCGTGTTGGCTTCCCGTTCGCGTCGATGGCCACGAAGATGACGTGCGCGGTGTTTGTGTGCCGGCGCTCGCCGGTACTCACCTTCTCCGAGTAGACGTCAACGGTGATATCCATCGAGCTGTTGCCGACGTAGTCCACCGTCCCGCAGCAGGTCACCAGCGCGCCGATAGGAATTGGCTCACGAAACTCCACCCGGTCGATGACCGCCGTGACAACCGGGCCACCGGCGTGTCGGATGGCCGCGACCGCGGCCGCCTGGTCGACCATCGACATCAACTCGCCACCGAAGAGATTGCCCAGCACGTTCTGCATGTGCGGCATGATGAGCTTCGTCAGCTCGGAGCGCGAATAGGACATGGGGCGCGACTCAGGAAGCATGCGTCAGCTCCTCAGTAATCGACGGGGCGGAGGTAGTACTCACCGATCGCCGTCTGGCTCAGCATCGCTACGGTGGGAAGGCGGCGCTTCCAGTGGGTGCCGTCGAGTCTGGACCGGACCAGTTCGACCTCGGCGGCCGTGTACCCAAGCAGCCCCACCTGCTCCGGACGGTACCCCGACAGGAGCCAGTGGAGGATACCGTCGGCACGCTCATAGGTAATTCCGAAATCACCCTCGTCGGTCTGGCCTTGGATCAGGTCGGCGCTCGCCGGCTTGTCGATGATGACGCCCGGCACTCCAACATGTCGAGCCAGCGCCCACACCTGGGTCTTAAACAGGTCACCGATCGGATTGACCGGCGGGGAGTCGTCGGCGTGCCAGGTGAAGTACCCAAAGAGCCGTTCCGTCTTATTTCCCGTCCCGATCGGAAGCGCGCGGAGCCGCGCGGACAGATCGAAGAGGGTGATCATCCGCATCCGTGCCATGATGTTGCCGAGCGAGGCAGGGACTGGCGGCCCGTCGATGGCTCCGGCAATTCCATCCACCCCAGCGGAAATGTCCACTGTCCGACTGGGAATTCCGAGCGCATCGATAACTAGTTGGGCGTGGGCGAGACTGTCAGGGCTGGAGGTGCGATAGGGCATCCGCACCGCCGTCACATGTTCAGCGCCGAGCGCCTCCGCGGCGAGGTAGGCCACCAGGGCGCTGTCGACACCTCCAGACAACCCCAGAACCACACCGTCGAACCCCCGGCGGCGCTGGATTTCGTCGCGGATGAACTCGACCAACCACCGGCGGGCGAGTTCCGGATTGATAACGAGGGGGTCTGATGAGGGTGGCGGGGTAACAATATCCGGGCGGACCCGGCCGGCTGCACGCCCCTCCCAGGTGGTGCTCGCGGCCCCCGCGCCTGGAGCGCGCCCCAACTCAGCGAGGAGGCGGGGGAGTCGATTCCGGAGGTCGGCCAGGAGAGGCTGGTCGGCGCGCACGCGGGTGATTTCATCGAAGTCCAGGTCGACCCGGGTGATGCCCGACTCGAATAGCGGGCCCTTCGCCAGGATCTTCCCCGAAGGGCCCGCCACGACGGATCCGCCGACGAACGCCTTCCCCCCCTCGAATCCGACCAGCTGTGCGACTGCCACGTACATCCCATGTTCGGAGGCCGAATCCGAGGCGAGACGTTCCCACCGCTCCAGGTTTGCAGGAGCCTCCGGACTATCGAGTCCCCGAGCCGGCGTAGCGCTGACCACGAGGAGCACCTGCGCCCCGTCAAGCGCGGCCAGCGTCGGCATCAAGGAGTGCCAGGCATCCTCACAGACGAGCATCGCGGCCCTGCCCCAACCCGTGTCGAAGGCCCGAACTTCCGCGCCGGCCTCCACAAATCGCTCCTCGTCGAATACACCGTAGGTCGGGAGAAAAACCTTGCGATGGACGTGGCGGATGACCGGCGAACCCGCGCCGAGCGACAGATAGAGGCAGCTGTTGTAGTGGCAGTTGCGCCAGAGTTCGTAGAACCCGATTGCCAGGTCGACCGGCGGCGCGCCAGACGAGTGGTGCACGGCATCGATGTCTTCCGCCACTTGCTCGGCCGTACGCGCCTGCTCGCGTACACCTCCTTCGAGGAAGTATCCGCTCAGCGCGGCCTCGGGGAGGACCAGGAGATCGGGCGGCTCGGGGCCTGCTCCTGCCTCCTTGAAGCACGCCTCGAGCTGCGCGAGGTTTTCGGCGTAGGCGCCCTTGCGGGGCCGAAACTGCACTATCGCGAGGCGGAGCATGCGAGTAATCTAAGGAGTCGCGCGGGGCAGGTAAGGCCGCGGCCGAACTCGGGACCCGCCAGAGGGAATGGGATGATCTACTGGATCGCGTTTGGCAGCGCCCTCGGAGGGGCGGCTCGGTACTCGCTCGGCGGACTCGTGCAGCGATGGGCACCCGGTGAATTCCCCCTCGGCACCCTCGCGGTCAATGTCATTGGCTCCCTCGCCCTCGGCTTCCTCATCCGCTACGCCCTTGAGACACCGGCCGTCAGCGCCGAGGTGCGTGCCTTCCTGACCATCGGATTCTGCGGCGGCTTCACCACCTTCTCCACTTTCAGCTTTGAGGCCGCCACGCTCCTTGAACGAGGCGAGTGGCCTCGCCTGGCGGCGTACGCAGGACTGAGCCTCCTCCTGACCGTTGCGGCTGTCCTGATCGGCGCGGCGCTGGCGGGTCAGGTGCTCACCCTCAGGCGCTCGATTTAGGAGTTCGGCTATGCATGGCCTGACCGGCGAAGGCACCTTGATGCGGATCCACATCGGCGAACGGGATAAGCACGAAGGCAAGCCACTCTACGCCGCCCTTGTGGAACTCCTGCGTTCCCGTGGCCTGGCCGGAGCCACCGTGACCCGCGCCATCATGGGCTTCGGCGCAACGGCGCGTCTCCACACCGACTCCGTGCTCCGCCTGTCGCTTGATCTGCCCATCGTCGTCGAGTGCGTGGACGCCGAAGAGAAGCTCCAGGCCGTCCTGCCAGACATCGACGCGATGATGGGTGGCGGCCTCATCACCCTCGAGCGGGTACGCGTCATCGCCTACCGCAGCCGCCAACCGTGAAGGACGAGGCTCTTCTCGCTGCGCTCGCCGGCATCGTGAATGCCTGCGGGCCGCTGCCGGGACTCGTGACCGGTGGTCAACCGAGCGATGCGCAAGTCCGCGCCGCGCACTCGGCTGGTATGGCTACGCTCCTCGATATTCGTGATCCGATGGAGCCGCGCCCGTTCGATGAACCGGCACTCGCGGCTGCGCTTGGAGTTCGATACGTGAACATTCCGGTGTCAGGCGCGACCCTCGACGACGGCACGATGGAACGAATCCTCGCGGTCCTTCGCGATGCCTCGGCGACACCGGTCTTCTTTCACTGCGGGAGCGGCAACCGCGTGGGAGGGGCGCTCATTCCCTACTTCATGCGAGATCACGGAATGGAAGAGGACGACGCCATCGCGCTGGCAATGCGCGTCGGACTCCGCGGGGCCGACCTGCTCCATTGGGGCTTGGAGTACGCCTCCCGGCATCCATCCTCCTCTTGATTCAGTGGTAGACCAGACGCAAAACGGGGCCCCGACTGACGTCAGGGCCCCGATCGCTTTTACGGTCCTTTCGGAACGCCGAGAGGGGGAATCCTACTCGATCTTACTTCCCCGCGCTGGGCTCCCGGTCGAAGATCCACCCCCCGCACTTCCCTTCGAGACAGCTCCGCTCGTCGACCCACCGCCTCCCGCGCTCCCGCCGGTACGGGGAGAAGTGCTCCCAGACCGTGAGGACTGACTGCGACCGCCGGACTGCGTGCGGGCTGATTGTTCCGCTACCCTCGCCTTTTCGGCCGCCATCGCCCTACCTCTGGCCAGGCCTGGGTTGTTCCAGAGAGTCTCGTACCTCTCCGCACGTTGGAGTTGCGACGCTGCGGTGTACTCACCGTTCCACCCAAGCCCGAATAGGTAGTACCCTGTCCATGTCGCCGGGGAGGATTCGCAGCGGCGGTGGCTCCACGTACACGGGCGTGGCTCCGGTGTCACCCCAACGAAGGATGCCGCGGAGACCGGAGAAATGGGCATGGCTTCCGGATACATCTCAACCGTATTCGCCTCAACCACCTTGACCTTGATACCCGCGGCCAAGACCGGCTCGAACCTCAGCGGTGCCGATTGCAGGGACTGTGGCGCCGCGTTCGGCGCCTGGATCAGCATGAACGCGAGGAGCAGCGGGGTGGTCATTGACGGCCTCCAGAGGGATCGGCAACGATGTGACAGTTGCCAGCATTCCGCAATAGCGCGAACAGCGGCGCCCCGGGGCTCATGCCCCGGGGCGCCGCTCATGTCCTATCTGCCCCGCCGTCCCCCACCACCACCGCCCGAAGGCGCGCCACCCCGAGAAC
>SPDF01000285.1 GCA_004525055.1 Gemmatimonadales bacterium
TCCGGACAGTCGATCACCCGGGCAAATGCCGGCGTGCCCACCAGCACCGCAAACGCCGAGTCGGCATGCGCGATCTCGATGCCCGCCAGGACTCGCGCCTCGGGATCGGCGGGGGGCGCGTGGGCGACGAGGGCGATTGAACCCACACGGATATAGAGCAGCGTAGCGTCGTCGCTCCAGGCCACGGCGTCCGGCGGGCCGTCGGCAGCGGGGATGACCCGCTCCGCGCCATTCAGGAGATTCATCACCACCACGCGGCGACTGGACGGATCGTCGCGTACCCCTTCGCGAATGAAAGCGAGGTCGGTTCCCCTGGGGGACAGCGCGGGCGCCGTTTCGCGAACGCGGGTGTAGGTGATCGGGAATGTGGTGCCGCCGTCGGCGCGCACCGCGAAGAGGTCGCCGACACCCGCCTCGCCAGCTGCGACGAATACGGCGAAGGGCTCCTCGCCGGGTGCCAGCCGATTCTGCACCGGCGACATGGAGATGCGGCAGGAGGAAAGTGTGGCAGCCGTCAGCAATACAACGATGAGTTTGGGCACGAGTTGGCTACTCGATCCTTGTCGTGTGGAGCCACCACCCGCCGGGATCAACACGGATCTTCTCCGGTGCCACCGCAAAGCCGGAGAAGGACGCGGTGGACTCACGACCTTCCACGTCCACCCGGAGCAATCGGCCGTCGACCAGGAACTCGAGCCCGGGCATGCGATAGGTGCCCCAGGCTTCCGGCTGCACCTGCCGAATGGTGAGTGTGAGCGAATCGCCAGCCTGCGCAGCACGCACCACGAGGTCGGGATAGCCCGGCTGTGTGAGAGCCTGAAGGAAATACCAGGTGAGGTCCTGACCGGCGGTCTCATTCATGGCCGCGGCAAAATCCGATGACAGCGCGTTCCCGTTCCGGAAGCGCGCATAGTACAGTTGCATACCCGCGAAGAAAGTGGAGTCCCCCACCAACCCACGCAGCGAATGCAGTACCCAGCTGCCCTTCGGATAGTTGTTCGAGTTGAGCAGCCCCATGAGGTCCATCGTCTCGAAATCGAGGATGGGGCGCTCGGTGATCTTGGACTTGAACACGGACTGCGCCGCGCCGCTCATGGCGGCCGCCAGTGCGCTGTCCCCACCGGCATGCTCCGCCCAGAGCGCGGCCAGGTAGGTGGCAAACCCCTCGGAGAGCCAGAGATGGTGCCAGTCGCCCTCGGTGACGCCGTCCCCGAACCACTGGTGCCCGATCTCGTGGGCCACCGTCCGCTCGGGGAAGGTATGCCTCGCGATGGCCTTGTTGTCGTACCAGATTGCGCCGGAGTTCTCCACGCCGCCATACTGCGTGACCGCCTGGACGTGTGCCAGCTCTTCGTAGGGATAGGTCCCGAACTGCTCGGTGAAGAGATCCACCATGGCATTCACGGCACGGAACGGACCATCCACCGACCACGCTGAGTCGATGGGAAAGGTCCAGACCGATTGAGGCACACACTTCAGTTGGCACGCTGCATTGCCCATCGGGGTCACCGCAAAGTGAGCGGCACCCACGACCATCGTATACGTCGGGATGGGCTCGCGAATACGATAGTGCCACACGGCGTGGCCGGCGGCGACGGTGTCGACTCGCTCGAGCACTCCGTTCGCGCGTACCTGCATCCCCGCCGCGACTTCGACATGAAACGCAACGCTCGCCTTATCTCCGGGATAGTCGTGCGACGGAAACCAGCGCCGTGCCTGGTCGGGCCAGTTGTCGGCAAAGACGACTCGCTGCCCCGACCCGTTGGTGGCGAATACGAGACCGGCTGCCGGCACCCCTGTGTATTGGATCCGGGTCACCAAGGTGTCTCCCACCTGGAGCCGCTGGGGGAGGAGGAGCCGCCCACCCTCCCGCCGCCATGTGCCAATCCCAGCGCGGCGGCCCGGCGTCTGGAACGAGCTCACCACCATCGCCGAGTCCAAATCGATGGCCAGTGGCTCCGGCCCGGCGATCAGCCACACCGTCTCGACCCGCCCGGAAATGACGTTGCCGGTGTCGGGGATCGTCAGCGCGATGTCGTAGTGCAGCGCATCGTGCACCGGGACAGCCGAGTCCGATCGTTGGGCCAGCGGCGACTGCACGGCCTGGAGGGCGAGGAGCAAGGCGAGCATCAGGAGCCGAGTCGGTCGTGGTAAAACTTGAAGATCCGGTCCCAGGCCTTGTCCGGCTGGTCGGTATCGTTGCCCTTCCGGCCCGGGGTCAGAAAGCCGTGCCCGGTACCGGGATAGATATCGTAATTGAAGGACTTGCCGAGTGCCTTCATCGTGGCGCTCACCTGCGGCAACGGATCATCGACCCGCGCGTCGTTCTCGGCGTACACCCCGAGGATCGGCGCCTGGATACGGGCCATCGCCGCGGAATCGGGGGCCGGGCCGTAGCAGACGACGGCGGCCTTGAGGGCAGGGTTGTGGGTCGCGTAGGCGAAGCTTTGCTGCCCCCCCCAACAGAAGCCGATGCTCGCCATGTTACCGCGTTCTGCACCCGGAAGGGTATCGACGAACGCTGCCGTGGCGTCGAGATCGCCCAGGATGCGATCGGAGGTGAGCCCCGAGAAGAGCTTCCGCGCCGAATCGGGGTTCGCAGGCGACTTGCCATACTTGGACGCGAGGAGATCGGGCGCAATCGCCACATACCCCTGGGCGGCCAGCTTGTTCACCACCGTGGTTTCCCACGTCGTCAGCCCAAAGATCTGGTGGATGACCAGCACGGTGGGTGCGCGGTCGCTGCGTTCTGGCCAGGCGATGTACGCGGGGATCGAGTCGCCGGCGGCGTTGGTGAACGTGACCCACTCGCCGTGCGGTTCAGCGGCGGCGCGTGGACGGACCATCCAGGCGGCGAGGGTCGTCACCGCGGCGAGTGCGAGGAACACAGAGAGTGGGCGGCGCATGGATCCCCCGGGGAAACTGAATGCAGGAAGGCAAGGTATCACGAAAACACGAACGCTCGTAAGCACGAAAGGACCTCAGTCATCAGTCTTCACGCTCCTCAGCATAGACTCCCGTCAAAGCTGAGCTCGGGTCCGGGTGGTGAACCCGGCTGGCGAGCGCGGCCTCGGCGGCGGCTTCGACGACCGCCGTGGCA
>SPDF01000322.1 GCA_004525055.1 Gemmatimonadales bacterium
CTCAATTCCGGGGCGCAGGTCTTCATGGCCGATTTCGAGGACTCGCTGGCGCCGACATGGGAGAATGTGATCGCGGGCCAGGCGAACCTGATGGACGCGGTCCGCCGCAAGATCGACTACGTCGATCCGGTGAGCGGGAAGTCCTATCGCCTGAACGCCAAGATCGCGGTCCTGCTGGTTCGGCCACGCGGCCTGCACCTCGACGAGCGTCATTTCCTGGTGGACGGCTCCCCTGCCCCGGCTCCGCTGGTGGACTTCGGGCTCTACCTCTTCCACAACGCGAAAGAACTGCTCGCGCGGAAAACCGGCCCCTACTACTACCTGCCGAAGCTGCAGGGACATCACGAGGCGCGGTGGTGGAACGACGTCATGACCTACGCCGAGGAGACGCTTGGCCTCCGGGTCGGCACGGCACGGGCGACGATCCTCATCGAGACGCTGCCGGCGGCGTTCGAGATGGACGAGATCCTCTATGAACTGCGCAATCACATCGTCGGCCTCAACTGCGGCCGGTGGGACTACATCTTCTCCGTCATCAAGACGCTCAAGGCCGAACCGGGCCGTGTGCTGCCCGACCGCGCCCAGGTGACGATGGCGGCGCACTGCATGCGCTCCTACACCACGCTGCTGATCAAGACCTGCCACCGCCGAGGCGCGTTCGCGATGGGTGGGATGGCGGCGCAGATCCCGATCAAGGGAGACGATGCCCGCAATGAGGCGGCGCTCGAGAAGGTACGGGTCGATAAGCGGCGCGAGGCGGGCGACGGCCACGACGGCACCTGGGTGGCGCATCCCGGTCTCGTCCCGATCGCCCTCGACGTCTTCACCAACGTCCTCGGCACCAAGCGGAACCAGCTCGATGTGATGCGCGAAGATGTGCATGTGACGGCCGCCGACCTGCTGACGGTGCCCGAGGGCACCCGCACCGAGGCAGGCCTCCGTCATAACATCCGTGTCGGCATCCACTACCTGGCCGTCTGGCTGGCGGGCAACGGCTGTGTGCCGCTCTACGACCTGATGGAAGACGCCGCCACGGCGGAAATCTGCCGATCGCAAGTCTGGCAGTGGCTGCACAATGGAGTCGATATCACCATGGCCGATGGCAGCATGGCCACCCTCACTGAGGCTGCCTTCCGCCAGATGGTGACCGAGGAGTTCGCCGGCATCAAGGAGGAGATCGGCGAGGTGCGATTCGCCGCGGCGCGCTATCCCGAGGCGCGCGACCTGTTCACTGAATTGTCCACCGCCAGCGAGTTTGTCGAGTTTCTGACGCTCCCGGCCTATCCCATGCTCGACACTCCCTGACCAACTGAGAGCCCTCATGTCTTCGACCAATGGCAATGGCAACCGCTGGACCGGCATCAAGCGCCCCTATACCGACGCCGACGTCGCCCGTCTCCGTGGCAGCGTGCGCGTGGAACACACCCTGGCCCGGCTCGGCGCCGAGCGGCTGTGGGACCTGCTCCACACCACGGAGTATGTGCAGTCGCTGGGCGCATTGACCGGAAACCAGGCGATGCAGCAGGTCCGGGCGGGATTGCCGGCCATCTATTGCTCCGGCTGGCAGGTGGCGGCCGATGCCAACGACGCCTGCTCGATGTATCCGGACCAGAGCCTCTATCCGGCCCATTCGGTGCCGATGGTGGTGCGGCGGATCAACAACGCGCTGCAGCGGGCGGACCAGATTGAGTCTGCCGAGGGAAAACCGAGCACGACCCACTGGTTCGCGCCAATCGTGGCGGACGCGGAGGCAGGGTTCGGCGGGGCGCTCAATGCCTTCGAGCTGATGAAGGGCATGATTGACGCGGGGGCGGCCGGCGTGCACTTCGAGGATCAGCTGAGCTCCGAAAAGAAGTGCGGCCACCTCGGCGGCAAGGTACTGGTGCCGACGGGCCAGTTCATCCGGACGCTGGTGGCGGCGCGGCTCGCCGCGGATGTCTCCGACGTGCCGACCTTGATCATCGCGCGCACCGATGCCGACTCCGCCACGCTGATCACCAGCGACGCCGACCCGCGTGACCATCCATTCATCAAGGATGAACCGAGAACCCCCGAGGGCTTCCATCACATCCGGAACGGGGTGGAGATGGCGATCGCGCGAGCACTGGAGTACGCGCCGTACGCCGATCTGCTGTGGTGCGAGACCAGCACACCGGACTTGGAGGAGGCGCGGCAGTTTGCGGAGGGGGTGCACGCCAAGTTCCCGGGCAAGCTGATGGCGTACAACTGTAGCCCATCGTTCAACTGGGAGAAGCACCTCGACAAGCCGACGATCGCCAAGTTCCAGCGGGAGCTGGCGAAGATGGGGTACAAGTTCCAGTTCGTGACCCTGGCCGGGTTCCACTCCATCAACCACTCGATGTTCGAGCTGGCGCGGAACTATCGGGAGCGCGCGATGTCGGCGTATTCCGAACTGCAGCAGGCCGAGTTCGCGTCGGAGGCCAATGGATATACGGCCACCAAGCATCAGCACGAGGTGGGGGCCAGCTACTTCGACGCGGTGGCGCAGGTGGTGTCGGCGGGTCAGAGTTCGACGCTGGCCTTGGAGGGAAGCACGGAGACGGCGCAGTTTGCGTAGATTGTTGTCTCGGGTGTGACCCTCATCTTCACCGGACGAGGCTCCATGAACGCCAGCGGCACTTTCGACGTCACACTCACTCCCCAGCCACTGGCCGGGGAGTCGGCCATGGGCAGCCTCGCCCTCGACAAGACCTTCCATGGCGACCTGGAAGCCACCAGC
>SPDF01000021.1 GCA_004525055.1 Gemmatimonadales bacterium
GACTTGGACCGGATCGCCGGCCCTCGGGCGGGCATCGGCTCGCTGACCGGGCGATACTTCGCCATGGACCGGGATCGGCGGTGGGATCGTACCCAGCTCGCCTATGAGGCCATGGTCCGGGGCATCGGGCGGGCGGAAACGGACCCGGTGCAGGCGGTGCGCGACGCCTATAGTCGCGGCGAAACCGACGAGTTCGTCAGGCCGATCGTCCTTGCGCGCGACGGCATCGCCGCGGCGCCGATCCGCGACGGCGATGGGATCTTCTGTTTCAACTTCCGCAGCGATCGGATGCGGCAGATCTGCCGGGCGCTGGCCATCGACGGCTTCGACGCATTCGACACCGGCGCGCGCCCGGCCCTGTCCGGCCTGGTCACCATGACGCAATACGACCAGACCTTCCCATTCCCGCTGGCCTTCCCGCCGTTTTCGATGGCGCGGATCGTGGCGGAAGTGCTGGCCGACGCCGGGCGGACCCAGTTGCGGACGGCGGAGACGGAGAAGTACCCGCACGTGACATATTTCTTCAACGGTGGAGTCGAGACGCCGTACCGCGGGGAAGAACGTATCCTGGTACCGTCGCAGAAAGTCGCGACCTACGACCTGGCGCCGGCAATGAGCGCCGACGGCATCACCGACGTTCTGTGCGGTGCCATCGGCATTCCAGAGCATGACTTCATCCTGTGCAACTACGCCAACGCCGACATGGTCGGTCATACCGGCGTGATGCCGGCGGTGGTGGAGGCGGTAGAAACCGTCGACCGGTGTCTGGGGCGGGTGCTCCGCGCCGCGGAAGCGACCGGCGCCACCGTGCTGGTCACCGCGGATCACGGCAACTGTGAGATGATGGTGGACCCTGACTCCGGCGGACCGCACACCGCCCATACGACGAACCCTGTGCCGTTGGTGGCAGTCCGTGCCGGCGCAAGCGGTCTCCGAAGTGGTGGAGCGCTCTGTGACGTCGGCCCGACGGTGCTGCGCCTGCTCGGCATCACGCCGCCGCCCGAAATGACGGGCCGCGACCTTCGGGAGCCCTGACCGCATGCGCCACGTCCTTGCACTCCTCTTTCTTCTTGTGGCTGCCCGGCCAGCGGATGCGCAGGTCGGCTACCCGCCAAGCAAGTCCCCCTACCGGGACATCACGAAGAAGATGTCGCTGACCGCGCTCTTCGGATACGTGGGCGGATCCGGTGGCACGTTGGGCCTGGGCCCGCACGACGGCCCCGCGTACGGCGGGCGGTTCGGGATTGCCGTCAGCGGCCCGCTGGAATTCTCCTTCGCGGTTCAGTATGCTGACCTGAAGGGCGCGCGCGTCTTTCGGAATCTGGAAGGCAACCTCACCGTGAGCGGCCACCTTCCCTCGCCGGTGTGGACGTTCGAGACGGATATGCAGTACACCATCACCGGCGGGAAAACCTGGCATGGGTTGGCGCCCTACATCGGCGGTGGTCTCGGCTATGCCTGGCGGGGCAGCTCCACCGAGGGTCCGGACGCGTACGATTTCGGTGGCCGTTTCTACTGGGCGCCCTTCATCGGCACGCGATACTTCGTCAATCCGCGGTCGTTCATTCGCGCCGAGATTCGCGGTGCGTTCTGGCGCCTGGCCTACCCGCCCCCGTACTACGACGACATCACCGGCATCATCCAGTCGTTCGCCATCAACAATTACCTCTCGAACGTCTGGTACCAGGTAGGCTTCGGGTACTCGTTCTGACGCCGGGAGGCGCCGATGCCGGTTTCGCTCACGCGCACGGTCGGCTTTCACGCCTGGCACCGCTACTGGCGACCTGACTGGACCCCCGCCCAAAACCACGCCGCCTTCGGTGCGCTCGCCGATGCCCCCGGTCACGACCATCACTATCGCTGTGCCGTCACCGTCACCGGGCCCTATGACCCGGCGTCGGCCGCGGTCGTCGACCTCCCGCTCCTCGACCTCCTCCTGCAGGAGGAGGTCGTCAAACCGCTCCACGACACGCATATTGACAGAGATCTTCCCGACTTCGCTCCGGGGGTGACGCTGCCCACCTGCGAGGCGCTGGCCCGCTGGCTCTTTGCCCGGATCGCGCCACGGCTCTCCAGCGGTCTCACGCTCGTGCGAGTGCGGGTGGCGGAGGACGACACGCTCCATGCGGACTGCACCGGCATTGACTGACGATACTCCCCCCACCCGCCGACGGGGCCGGGGGCCCGTGCCCGTGGCGGTCGAGGAAGTCCCTGTCTGGCTCGAGGTGAACGGGGTCCCGACGGTCACGTGGATGTGCACACCAGAGTTGCTCGAGGAGTTGGTCCTGGGCTGGCTGCATGGAGAGGGCTACATCACCGCGGTGGACCAGGTGCACCTGCGCCCCTGTGCCACCGATCTGGGATTTTGGGCCGAGATTCCGGAGGCGCGACTGGCAGCGGTCGCCGCCGAGCGGCGCCGCCCCGTGCTCGCCTCCGGATGTGGGGCCGTTTCGACCTTCCTCGCCGATCCGGCGTCGGTACCGACGCAGCCGCTTCGGGGGAGCCCCCCGGGGGTGACCGTGATGCGGGACCGCTTCAAGGAGCTGTTCGCGCGCGGGGCGCGGTACGAAGAGACTGGCGGTGTGCACGCCGCCGCACTGACCAACGGCACCGAACTCTTTCATCACGCCGAGGACATCGGCCGGCACAATGCGGTGGACAAGGTGTTGGGTGCGGCTCTGCTTGCCGGGCGACCGGTGACCGGACTCGGCCTCCTGGTGACCGGTCGGATCTCGGCGGAACTCGCGTTCAAGGCCGCCCGGGCAGAACTCGCCTGGGTCGCGACCCCCTCGGTGCCGTCCACCCTCGCGGTGGAGGTCGCGCGCCGATCGGGCATGGTGCTCGTGGGACGCGCGGTGAGCGGCACCCCGCAGCTGCATCGCCCGGCGCTCGCCCCGTGACGGAGCCTACCGACGAGGAACTCAAGGCGATCCTGACGTCGTTCCGGCGCATCGCAGTCGTCGGATTGAGCCGAAAGCCCCACCGGGCGAGTCACAGCGTGTCGGCGTACATGCAGCGCCAGGGTTATGAGATTGTGCCAGTCCACCCGGCCGGCGGCGTCACCTTGGGAGAAGCCGTGCATCCCGACCTCCGGTCGGCGGCCGCGACCGGCCCGATCCATATCGTGAACATCTTCCGCCGTTCAGAGTTCATCCCTGCGCTCCTGGAGGACCTGCTGGAGGCTCGACCCCGGCTGGTCTGGATGCAGCTCGGCGTCGAAGATGGGGAGACTGCACGGCGGCTGCGGGACGTGGGCATCGCGGTCGTGATGGACCGTTGCCTGGCCGTCGACCACCAATTGCTGGGGGTGTGATGCGAACACCGCTCGTGCTGGCCGCGCTGGGTGCGTTGGTCATGGCCCAACCGGCCGTCGCCCAGAAGACCGAGGATGAAGCTCGCCTCGTTTTCACGATGGGCTTCTCGTGGACCAGTGGAACCAGCCTTTGGTCCGTCGAGGATCAGCCGATCCTGGTGCCCGGTATCGGGTTCGACCTGATCGACCTGAGTCGCAGCATTACCGGCGGTGTCGGGGTGCTGTTCTCGGGAATGTACTTCCCCAAGCCCTCGCTCGGATTTGTCGGCGAAGTCTTCTTCACAGGCGTCGGCTTGAAGGACCAGTGCATCATCGCCTCCCCCACCCCGAACCCGCAGACCCAGCAGCTCTGCACCAGCATCGACGGTTCCACCAAGTCCAGTTCGGCGGTGCTGATGTCTCTGGGTCCGGTGTTCCGGGCCGGGGCCAACCAGCCAGTCTCGCCGTATGTCCGGGGACAGATCGGCCTCCTCTTCAACAACCTCAGCCCCATCTCCACCTCGGGGACCGTCGTGGTCAACGACCCTGCCTCCGGCTTCGATGAGCTGTTGCAATACGTTGTGTACGATGACCCATCCAATACCCGCATCACCGTTGGGTTCGTCGTTGGTGCGGGCCTGACGAGTGTGCTCGGGAAGGGGTGGCAGCTGCGCGCCGAAGTGCGCGACAACCTCGTGCAGATCGCGACGGTAGCAGGCCCGACCGGCCCCGGCATTGACTCCCCGGAGATCGTGAACCAGTGGAAGAACCTCTGGAGCATCGTCCTCGGCGCGGACATCGTGCTTGAAAAGAAGCGCGGCCGTCGGTACTGACGCCCGTCCCGGTCCGGTGCGGGGCGCCATCCTTGCGGGCGGGACCGCCACCCGGTTCGGAGGCCGCCCCAAGGGGCTCGAAGTGGTGGGCGGCCTCCGCATCCTCGATCGCCTTGTCGACGCGTTCCTGAACGCGCTCGGCACCCTCCCCCTCCTGATCGCAAATGACCCGAACGGCTCGGAGTGGCGTCCCGACCTCCAGGTCATCGCGGATGTCCACCCTGGTGCCGGTGCGCTGGGGGGTCTGCTCACCGCTGTGAGCGCCGCCCCCACACCCGTGGTCTGCGTCGCGTGGGATATGCCCTTCGTGCCGGCCCCCCTCCTGCGGCGGATCGCCGAAGCGCTCGAGGGCGCCGATGCCGTGCTCCCGGCGAGTGGGGGGCGGCGCGGCGTCGAGCCGATGTGCGCCGGGTACGGCCCCGCCTGTGGGCCGGCCATCCGATCGGCGATCGCGACCGGCGACCTTCGAGCGATCGCCTTCCACTCTGCCGTCAGAACCTGTATCCTCCCTGCGGAGACGGTTGCCGGGTTCGGCGACCCTTCCATTCTCTTTTTCAATGTCAACTCCCAGGACGACCTCACCCAGGCGGACGCGCTGTGGCGGCGACTCGCATCCTCTCAATCGTAGGCCGCAAGAATTCCGGCAAGACCACGTTGGCCGTGGCGCTGGCGGCCGAGTACGTCCGGCGCGGCAAGCGGGTCATGACCATCAAGCATGCCAGCCATCCTGCGACCGTGGATACCCCCGGAACCGACAGCTACCGGCACTTCCACGAAGGCCGTGCTGAACGAGTCCTGGTCGCCTCACCCGACGTTCGGGTGCTCTTCGAGCGCTCTCCCGACGACCAGGATCCTATCGCCCTCGCGCGGCGATACCTGGACGGCGCCGACATCGTCCTGGTCGAGGGGTTCACGGCCCATCCCCTGCCGAAGATCGAGGTGTTCCGCGGTGTCGCCGCGAAGGAGCCGATCTTCGACGCCAAGTCGGACGCGGCAGGGCAGTGGCTGGCCATCGTGACCGACGAGGACATCGAGGCCGATTGCCGGGTGCTCCGGTTCCGCGACACGATGTGGCTCCAGTTCTTGGCCAACATTGGATGGGACGGGGCCCGGATCATCGGCCCGTGAGTACGCTCACCGCCCGAGAAGCCGCCCTGCACATCTTTGCGGCGGTTCCCCGACAACCGACCCTCCGCCTCCCGCTCGATGACGCTCTCGGAACCGTGCTGGCCGAGCCAGTCATCAGCCCCCTCGACCTTCCCGCGTGGACCAATTCGGCGATGGATGGGTATGCCGCCCGCGCCGAAGATGTCCGGGGAGCCACCGAGGAGCGGCCGATCCGGCTGCGCGTCATCGAACACATCCCTGCCGGCCAGTTTCCTGCCCACACCCTGCGATCCGGCGAATGCGCACGGATCTTCACCGGCGCCCCCCTTCCCCAAGGGGCCGACAGCGTCATCCGCCAGGAAGACACCGACCTTGGCCGCGACAGCGTTGTCATCAGCAGCGACCGAGATGTCGGCATCAATATCCGGCTCGCCGGTGAGGATATCCGCAAGGGCTCCACGGTACTCGACGCCGGGACCGAACTCGGTGCGGCCGAGTTGGGGGTTCTGGCCTCGGTGGCCGTCGCCCACCCGCTGGTGTTCAGACGGCCGCTGGTCGGAATCCTCGGTGGCGGTGATGAAATCGTGGATGTCGATCAACCGGAGGCGATTCTGAGCGGGCGGAAGATCGCGAGCTCCAACAGCCATACCCTGCACGCCCTGATCCGACTGGCCGGCGGGGAGCCCCTCAATCTCGGGATTGCGCGCGACACCCCGGCGAGCGTACGGGCGCACCTTGCGCGGGCGCCGGAATGCGACCTGCTGGTGACGACCGCCGGCATCAGCGTCGGGGAGCACGATCACCTGCGCGATGCGGTGGCGGAGCTGGGCGGGTCGATCGACTTCTGGAAGCTCCGCATGCGGCCGGGCGCGCCTGTTGGCTTCGGGCAGGTCCTCGGAATTCCATGGATCGGCCTGCCCGGAAACCCTGTGAGTGCCATGGTGACCTTCGAACTCTTCGTTCGTCCGGCCATTCGCGCGATGGCCGGGCACCCCCTGCCCTTCCGGCGCACCACGCCGGTACGAGCGGGCGAGGCGATCTCCCTTCGCCCGACGCTGCAGCACTTCCTGCGCGCGGTCGTCCGGGAGACCCCCAGTGGCCCGGAAGCCCGACTCACCGGTCCGCAGGGCTCCGGCATCCTCACCTCGATGGTGCGTGCCAACGCCCTGTTGATCGTGGCCGAGGGGCGACATGAGACTGCCGTCGGAGAGTTCCTTCCCGCGCTGGTCCTGCAGGACCCGGTACACCTGGCCGAACCGGGATTCTGAGTGGGCGTCCACTCCCCAGCTGTCTGGTTCGGCTTCACCGCCCTGGTCGCCGGCCTCCTGGTGCTCGACCTGGGCGTCCTCAATCGCCGATCGCATGTCCTGTCGTTCCGGGAGGCAATCAGTTGGAGCACCGGCCTGGTCACGATAGCGCTACTTTTCGGCGTCTTCCTCTGGGTGCAGGAGGGTATCAAACCGGCGCTGGAGTACTATACCGGCTACGTGATCGAGTTGTCGCTCAGCGTGGACAACCTCTTCGTCTTCCTCCTCATCTTCCAGTACTTCGCCGTGCCGGCCGCACTCCAGCCCCGCATTCTCAAGTGGGGCATCATCGGCGCGCTGGTGCTCCGCGGCATCATGATCAGCCTGGGCGCCATTCTCCTGGCCCAGTTCCACTGGATCATCTATGTCTTCGGAGGCATCCTGATCCTGACCGGGATTCGGATGTTCCACGGGACGGGGGATCGCATCGAGCCGGACCGCAATCCACTCGTCCGCGCGGCACGACGCGTCATCCCCATGGTCGAAGCGTACGATGGCCAGAAATTCTTCACGCGGACCCACAAGGGGTGGCTTGCCACACCGCTGTTCCTGGTTCTGTTGATGGTGGAATGGTCGGATCTCATCTTCGCCATCGACAGCATCCCCGCCATCTTTGCGGTCACCCGCGATCCCTTCATCGTGTACAGCTCCAACGTCTTCGCGGTCCTCGGCCTGCGTGCCCTGTATTTCGTGCTGGCCGGGATGATGGACCGGTTCGAGTATCTCAAGCCTGGCGTCGCCGCCATCCTCGTCTTCGTCGGAGTCAAGATGCTCATCAACGGCATTCTCCCCGTGCCCATCGGGATTTCCCTGGGCGTCATCGTGGGAATTCTCGGACTGTCGATGGTGATCTCGATGAGGAAGACCAGGGCCACGGCCCCGGAGGGCCGGTGACTCGCGCGCTTTTCGCCGACACCACGGTCCTGATCACCGGTGCCTCCAGCGGCATCGGTGCGGCGTTTGCCGAGGAGCTGGCCACGGCCGGCGCACGGCTCGTCGTCGCGGGACGCGACGAGAGGCGGCTCGAAGCCGTAGCCGTCAGGGCCCGGAACCGCGGCGGAACGGTCGTCACCATCGCGCTTGATCTTGCCGCACCCGCGGGCGTGGCGGCGTTGCTCCGGCGCTTCAAGGCCGACGGCATCGAGGTGGACCACCTGATCAACAACGCCGGGGCCGGGGTCCAGGGCCGTGGGGTGAGTACACCCGTTGAACGCCAGCTCGGAGTGATCGACCTGAACGTCCATGCCACCACTGAGCTGGCCCTCCGGCTGCTCCCGGGGATGGTGGCGCGGCGGTGCGGCGGCATCTTGAACGTGGCCAGCATCGCGGCCTTCCAGGGCATGCCGGGGCTTTCGGTGTACGCGGGAACAAAGGCCTACCTGCTGTCGTGGAGTGAGGCGCTGCACTTTGAGTTACGCGGCACGGGTGTTCGCTGCTGTTGCCTCTGCCCGGGGCCGGCCGACTCACGGTTTTTTGATGCAGCAGGCATGCGACCACCTCCAGCCATCGTCTCTATGCAGTCTCCCGCGGCGGTGGCTCGCGCCGGGCTCCGCGCCTACAGCAGGAACGCCAGCCATAGGATGTCCGGGCCGCTGCCGAGCGTCCTGGCCTGGCTGACACGCGTTACGCCGCGAGCGTTGAACGCTGCGGTCGCCAGCAACTTCTCCAGATCGCGGGGGAGGCCGTGACCACGTGGCTGGGGCGCCTTGCCGGCCAACTTTCACTGGACCGTCCGGCGGTGCGGGCGTGGATGCTCTACGATTGGGCCAACTCAGCGATGTACGTCGTCATCGTGACGGCCATCTTCCCGACGTTCTTCAGCGCGGTGGCCGCCGCCGGCCTTTCACCGGTGGAAGCGACCTATCGCTTCAGCCTGGCCACCACACTCGGGCTGAGTATCATCGCGGTTCTCTCGCCGATCCTGGGCGCGATTGCCGACCATTCCGCCGCGAAGAAGAAGCTGCTCGGGGTGTTTCTGATCTTCGGCGCCAGCGCAGTAGTCGCGATGTTCTTCATTGAGCGTGGGCAATGGATGTTCGCGGCGGTGCTGTTCATCCTGGCCAACATCGGCGTCAACGGAAGTTTCGTCTTCTACGATTCTCTCCTCCCGCATGTGGCCGCGCCGGAGGAGATGGACCGGGTCTCGACGGCCGGGTACGCGCTGGGGTACCTGGGGGGCGGACTCTTTCTCCTCGCCTGCCTCGCCATCATCCTGGCTCCGGCGGCGTTCGGCCTTCCCTCAGGTGAGGGGCTTACCTCGAGCCAGGCGACCCTGCCGACCCGCATCACCTTTGTGCTCACGGCGCTCTGGTGGGCCGGCTTCAGCCTGCCGCTCTTCCGCCGCGTGCCCGAACCGCCGGGCCGGGCCCTCGATGCGGAAGAGGCACGGCTCGGCGCGATCCGCGCATCCTTCCGCCGATTGGGGCACACCTTCCGCAAGTTGCGCGGCTATCGGCAGGCGTTCCTGCTGCTGTTGGCCTTCCTCATCTACAACGACGGCGTCGGTACCATCATTCGGATGGCGGCCATCTACGGGGAAGAAATCGGCATCACCCGGACCACGATGATCGCGGCCATCGCGCTGGTACAGTTCGTCGGCGTGCCGTTCGCCTACCTCTTCGGCGGGTTGGCCAAACGCGTCGGCACCCGCCCCGCCATCTTCGTCGGGCTGGCCACCTACCTCGGCATTAGCGTGCTGGGGTACTTCATGCGCAGCGACCGGGACTTCATTCTGCTGGCGGTACTGGTGGGGATGGTGCAGGGAGGGGTGCAGGCGCTCAGCCGCTCGCTCTTTGCGAGCATGGTGCCGCGCCATCTGTCCGGCGAGTTCTTCGGATTCTTCGCGGTCTTCGAGAAATTTGCCGGAATACTTGGACCGGCGATGTTCTCCGTGGCCATCCTGCTGACCGGCTCGAGCCGGGTGGCGCTGCTCTCGGTGGTGGTGTTCTTCCTGGTCGGGGGTGCCCTGCTGGCGCGGGTGGATGTCCCGGAGGGCCAGCGGATCGCTCGCGAGGAGGAGCGGGCCGTCGCCTAATCCTGTGGACCTACCACCTGGTTGCGGCCACCGTCCTTGGCGGCGAATAACCGCTGGTCCGCCACTTCGAGCAGCTCGACGGGGTCGGTGCCGTCGTCCGGCAGGCACGCGACCCCCGCGCTCAGCGTGATTTGCGCGGTGAGGTCGTGTCGCGGAATCGAGAACTCCGCCCGTGCCACCGCCAGCCGCAATTGCTCGAGTTTTTCGAACGCCGCCGCCGGGCTGGTTTCGGGCAGGAGCACCACGAACTCATCACCGCCATACCGCGCAACGATATCCGTGGTTCGGAGCCCCTTCAGCAGGGTCTCCGCGAGGACTCGAAGCGCCACGTCGCCGCTTGCGTGTCCGTAGCGGTCGTTGAAGTTCTTGTAGCGGTCGAGGTCGAGCAGTGCAACGGCGAGGGGGTGGCCATGCCGGCGGGCTCGTGCCACCTCCGCCTGGTATCGCGTCTCGAAATACCCACGATTCAGGAGGCCGGTCAGCTGATCGAGTGCGGACAGGTGGCGGAGCTGCCGGGACCGGTCCACGATGGCGGTGGCAAGGACGCCTGCTGTGCCGAGGAGGATGAGGCGCCCCACCTGGTCCCCCCCGCTTACCATGCCGTACGTGAATGGGGCATAGCGAAGATCGTTGAGGTCCCACAGGGCCATGGCCACGAGCACGACGGCGAGATACTGCAGCACCGCAAGCGTGCCAGTCACGATGCAGATGCGGGTATCGTATCGAAGGCTCGATGCCCCGATCGAGAAGAAATAGACGCTGTACATAATGCGGCTATTGACCGCCACGTGGGGGGTGCCCATGGCCAGGAAGGCCACGAGCGTCGCGGTCACAATCGTCACATCAACGGCGCTGGTGAGGAACCCGAGCCAGGGCCGGTAGAACCCCCGCCGCACCACGACCCATACGACTACCGCGAAGATCAGCGCGCCGAGCGTCGCGACGAGCCCGACCCACGACTCGACGAGGTAGGGCGTCGCGAGGACGTTGTAGATCGGGATGAGCAAGACCAGCGAGACCAGGGCAATGCGCACCTTGGCCACCAGCAGCTCGCCTTGGGCGCCGGCGTCGATCAGCATCGGGTCGGGGGCGGCCCAGAGACGTTCGCGGGCCGTCTGGTGGACGAAATCGTCCGTCCCCAGCCCCATGAGCTCCCGCTTGTGTGCCGGCATCGGCTACATCACCCGGTAGCGTGGGCCGCTACCGCCCTCGCGCGGTGTCCAGCGCGGGCCGAGGACGTCGGTAGCCTTGCAGTCAATGCAGTTGGGCGGGTTGACGCGAAGCTCGTCGCCGTCGCGCTCATAGACGCCCGCGGGGCAGAGGTGGACGTAGAAGTCGGCTACCTCCGCGCTGATGTCACGGCCCACCAGGAGGTGACTGGGAATGGTGTCGCGGGTCGCGTTGCCCGACTTGAAGACCGCATCGAGCTTGCCAAAGGTCAGCACGCCGTCCGGCACGAGGGCCATCGCATCGCCCTCTGTCCTCGGCGCGTCGGCGTCGGCGTGCATGGGGATCCTGCCGCCCGGGAACCGGCCTCCCGTGATCGTCATCAGCCCCGCCTTGGCGGCCCCCATCATGAAGCCATCCTTGAACGCCAGCCGCATGTTGCGGGTCTTATAGAGATCGTCACGGATGTAGCTCGCGTCGACCAGGCGGTCGGATTCGGCGAGTACCGCCGCGGAGGTGTCACCCTTCTTCAACGCGGCAAAAATGGCGCGCGCGGCGTATATCCCCGATTGCATCGCATAATGAACGCCCTTCAACGATGGCACATCGACGTAGCCGGCAGCATCGCCCACGATCACCAATCCGTCGCCGGAGCGGCGGCTGGGGAATGCGTGAAAGCCCCCTTCCGGGATCGTCTTGGCGCCCCATTCCACCAGTTCCCCGCCGGAGAGGATCTCGCGGAAGAGGGGATGGAGTTTCATCCGTTGTAGAAGGGTATGGACGTCCAGCTTGGCGTTGCCGTAATCGAGTCCCGCCACGAGACCGATGGAGACCTGATCGGGACCGTGGGGATAGCACCAGCTGCCGCCGAACACATCGCTGGGCAGCGGCCACCCCAAGGTGTGGATGACCCGATCGAGGGGTCGAGCCACCCTCCAGACTTCCTTCACCCCCAGGGCGAAGATCTGCGGATTGGGTGATGTGACGCCCTGCCACTCGCACCACGCCTGCGACAATGTGCCGCGGGTCCCCTCCGACAGCACGGTGACCCGCGCCGTCAGGTCGGTCGGCTCCGCATAGTCGCCACCGGGTGTCCCGTCACGGTTGAGGCCGCTCGGCGTGGTGCGGACCCCGCACACTGCCTTGTCCTTGACCAGCAGAGCATCGACGGGGAAGCCGGTAAAGACGTTGACGCCGAGCTCCTCCGCCTTGGCGCCGAGCCAGCGCACCATCTCAGAGATCGAGGCGGCGTAGTTGCCGGTGTTGTGCATCGTCGGCGGGGTAGGAATGCGGCGGGAGGCGCCTTCGGTCAGGAAATAAACCGCCTCCGCATCGACCCGCTGGCGAAAGGGAAAGTCGGCATCGGTGAGGTCGGGAAAGAGCTCGCGGAAGGCACGCGGGTTCACCACGGCCCCGGAGAGGTTGTGTTCGCCGAGCCCCGCGGCCTTTTCCAGCACACCGATACTCAACTCACCCACCCCCCCGCCGGCCTCCTGATCCGCCTTGGCGAGTCGCGCCAGTTCGATGGCGCCCGCCAGACCCGCCGGCCCTGCCCCCACGAAGAGCACATCCATCTCGATCGCCTCCGCGCCCGGTGGCTCGTCGAGAATGAGCTTCTCGAGCGGCAGGGCGCGCTGATGGAGGCTGGGCACGATGGAAGACACGGTGGGGGCTCCTTGGATTGCGATCGGTGGCAGTTGCAGAGAGAATATAACCTGCGCCGTGAGCGCATCACCCGGGGGAAAGGAACATCCCATGAGTCGACGGACGGCGGCGCGCGACCCGTGGGTCTGGGGACAGGCGCTGCTCGGCGCCCTGGTGATCTTCGGCGTTCCCCGGGCTGCCCACCTGCTGGGGCTGCCTGCTCCCGGCCATCTCTGGCAAGTGCTGGGGGGGGTGGTGCTGGGTGCCGGCGCCCTGGGCATGGTGATCGGCGCACTTACCCTCGGCCCCAATCTCACGCCCGCCACTGAGCCGCTTCCCGATGGACAGCTGGTGACCCGCGGCATCTACCACCTGGTACGTCACCCCATCTATCTCGGTGTCTCGCTGGTGCTGTGCGGCTATTCCCTGCTCCGCGCCGGCGGCTGGGCGGGAGCGGTTGTGCTCATCGTATCCATCGCGTATTTCGAGCAGAAGGCGCGCGTGGAGGAGGCGTGGTTGAGCAAACGCGTCCCGGGATACGAGGAGTACCGATCCCGCGTCTCCCGCATTATCCCGGGGGGCTGGCACTAGAGAAACCCGCGGTCCCGGCCAGCGCGATGGTCGCAGCAACCACTCAAGGTAGGGTGTCGAGCAAGCAGACCAAGCGGTCGAAGGGAACATCGGAGGCAGCGGCCAAGCCACGCCGACGGTCGA
>SPDF01000137.1 GCA_004525055.1 Gemmatimonadales bacterium
CAGGACTACGGGGCGGGGCAGTACCGCGGCATCTACCTGCAGGGGAACGAGCACGCGCGCGCCATGCTCACCGCCTGGATGGCCCCATTCAGTGATCTGGGCATGACGGTGGTTTCGAACCAAAGCGTGGGGAGTACCGACCACATCGCGTTCGATGAGGTGGGCCTGCCGGGAATCCAGTTCCTGCAGGACCATATCCCGGGCACCGGCGGCCACACCAACCTCGACTTTTACGACGCCATTCAGGCCGAGGACCTGATGAAGAACGCCGTGATCATGGCGTCCTATGTGTATCACGCGGCGATGGCGCCGACGAAGGTGCCGAGGAAGCTCAGGCCCTGACGCCCGACTCAACCATGATGGAGCAGCAGGCTGATCTCGGCATATTGTTCCTCCATCGCCTCTACCGCGTCCGCCTCGTGCGGGGCCTCCTGAGCCCCCCGGATGAGGTAATGGGCATGGCGCTGCAGCGCATGTCGGTCGGCGCGGCGCAGGGCCACGGTCGCAACCAGCCCGATCGCCTCCAAGAGGCGTTGGGTGACGGCGGCGTTGGTGCGGGCGGAGTGCCGGATCTGGTTGAATGCCGCGTCCAGCAGCGCCGGGAACCCAGCGATTGGCGCGATGACCCGGAGATGCCCGTCCGCGTCGTAACGGAGTGCGGAAGGCATGTCCCTCCGGGCCAGCCGGCAGAGTGCGGAGGCCAGACGGTCCACGCACGCCACGGCGGTAAAGGGGTCATTGATCCCGGGTGACAGCGCGCGCAGGGCCACCTCGACGAGTTGGTAGAGCGCAAATTCGAGGTCTTGGCCGGTACTCCGGTGCGTGCCGACCACGAAGGCGCTGTCGATCCGGTGCATCAGGTGCTCTTCTACACGCTCCGCCGGCCATGCCGACACGAGCGGACTCCCCTCGATCACATATTGACCGGGAAGTCGCTCGATCCGCAGGACCAACTCTTCCTGCTTTGCGAGATCCATCAGTGCTTCTGCATCGATGATCTGGATGTACCCGTCATCGGGCGCCGGCACCACGACGGGCGCCTCCTTGCAGAGCGCCGGCAAGTCGTCGCGCACGGCGTCCGGACGTTCCTCGCCGATCTCCTGCGGGAAGAGCCGGTTAATGCCATGTTCGATGTCGTCGCCGACCCGCGCGACAATCTCGTCCGCCTGGATAGACACCGAGACATGGTGAATAAAGTGGATCAGGACCCAGAGGCTGGCGATGGCGAGGCCGACGCCGAGGGTGACAGAGAACTGGGGGACAAATGTCGCCTCAGCGTCCCAGCGGATGGTCCGCAGGATCAGGAGGCAGTACAGGAAGGTGGCGATGAAGGTGCCGAGGGTAACCTGGGTCGTCCGATCCCGCATGAAGTTGCGCAACAGCCGCGGGCCGAATTGCGAGGAGGCGAGGGAGAGCGCCACCAGCGTCAGGGAAAAAACCACGCCAGCCACGGTGATCATGGATCCGGCGATCGTTTGGAGCACCGCGCTGGCCCCTTCAGCCCCACCGGTATAGACCCAGCCCCCGGGGGCTTCCACCGCTGAGGTGGGCAGCATCTTGTCGATCGCACTTGAGGAGGAGGCGAGCAGGATGGCTGCCACGGCCATCATCACCGGCACAAACCAGAAGTTCGATTGCAGGTTGTCCCAGAGCTTGAGCAGTCGTGTGCGCATCAGCGTGCTCCGTAGTCGGGCAGAGTAATGTGCGGCCTAAGTGTCGCTGCCGAGACCCGGAAACCGCGCCGCATCCGCCCAGACCTTGTCCCGGACGTCGTCGACGAAGAGCTGGAGGTGCGGGAACGGAATCTCGATGCCGGCCCGGTCGAGCGCCACCTTGGAGGCCTCCATCACCCGGTGGAATACCGGGCGTTCATCGCAGGCGTCGTCGATCCAGACGCGCACCAGCAGGTTGACGCTCGAGTTGTCGAGTTCGGACACCACGACGGTCGGCTCCGGCTTGGCCATGACCCCGTCCAGGCCTCCGACGGTGCTGAGCAGTACATCCCGCGCCTGCGCGATCTGCTCCTTGTAGGCAATCCCAATCGGCACGTTGACCCGGGTTTCCCCATACATCGAGTGATTCACCAGCACCTCCCCGATGATCTGACTGTTGGGGATGACGACGTACGTGTTCTCCATCGTCCGGATGCGGGTGGTCCGCATGGTAATGGCCGTGACCTCGCCGTACAGGCCATGCGCGGTGATGTAGTCGCCGATCTTGAACGGACGGTCCCAGAAGATCAGGAACCCGGCGATCATGTTGGCCAGCGTCTCCTGGGCCGCGAACCCGACCGCCACGCCGACCACGCCGATCCCGGCCAGCGCCGCCCCGACGTTGATCCCCAGCTGGCTCGCCGCCATGACCAGGCCCAGCAACAGCACGGCACCCTTGTAGAGGCTGTCGACGATGAGCCGGATGAGGGCGTCGGCGAAGCCGGCCCGTTGCAGGCCGGCGCGGATCGGTCGCTGGGTGAGGCGGAGCGCCGCCCAGAACAGGAAGAAGACGATGAGCGCCGCCACCATCCGTGGGATGAAGGCGACCACCATCGCCGAGATCTGGTCGGCATCGGCCCACCTGAGCAGGTCGTTCATCAATCAGCTCCCCTCGATGTGATCAGGCCACGGTGCAGGTTCATCCCTGGTCGTCGGACCGGTCCCGTCCGCCGATCCAGCCCCGGCGCCAGAAGTATCCGACCATGCCCCCGGCGACCACAACCATGGCGGCGATCACCATCGGGTAGGCGTTCTGCCGGTGCAGCTCCGGCATATTATCGAAGTTCATTCCGTAGATGCCCGCGATAAACGTCAAGGGAATGAAGATGCTGGCGATGATCGTCAGGACTTTCATGACTTCGTTGGTCCGCTGGCTGACCGCCGACAGGTGGATGTCCATCAGGCTGACCGTCATCTCCCGGCACGAATCGATGAGTTCCACGATCTGGGCAATGTGGTCCTGTGTGTCGCGGAGGTACGAGCGCACCTCGTCGGTGACGAACGGGGTCTGGTCCCGGATCAGGCTGGTGATCGCCTCCCGTTGCGGCCACCCCACCCGCCGGAGGATGACGAGTTGCCGGCGGATGGTGTGCAGGCGTGCCACCGCCTCCGGACTGTCGCGCTCGGCCAGCTCATCCTCGAGGTCTTCCAGCCCGTGGGAGAGGCTCTCGGCGGGGGGGTAGTACCGGTCGATGACCGTGTCGATCAGGGCATACGCCAGGTAGTCAGGGCCGAGGCTCCGGATGGGCCCGATCCCGGACCGGAGGCGCTCCCGCACCGGATCGAACGCACCAAGGGCGTATTCCTGGAACGTGACCAGGTGGGTCCGGCCGAGGAGGAGGCAGACTTGCGGCGTATCGACCCCCCCGTCCTCGGTCAGGATCGGCAGCCGGACGATGATCACCTGGTGCTGGTCGCGCGCCTCCGACTTGGCGCGCTGAGGCAGATTCACGGCGTCTTCGAGGGAAAGACCATCGATCTCGAACAGCTCCGCAATGCGCCGCAGCACCGCCTCGTCTCCCAGCCCGCGGATATCCACCCAGGTGGTCTTGTCGCTCCGGGCGTAGGGGACGAGTTCCTCCACCGACTCGATCGGCCGTTCGACGAGTTCGTCGGCGGTGTACTGGTAGACGTGAATGCGCGGGGGCGGCGAGCCGGGTGGAATGGCAAGAGTCCCTGGTCGGGATCCTGCCGGGGGGTTCTGTTTGCGAAACATCGTCTCTGGCCTCCGCGACCGCCACCGGGGGGAAACTCACCACCCATTATTATAGCGTGCTTGCGGCCGGGAGGCTGTTAGTTGGATGTGGGGCTGGAGTCGTACGACATGATCGATGCGATCAGGAACACGAGGGGCGCCGTGGCGAGGATGACGGGCAGGGCATTCGAGGATTGGGACTGCGTCGAGTCCACGGCGGTCAGTGGCATGGAGACCCGGCAGGTGGTGCAGTGGGTGGAGGAGGAGGCAGGAACGCCGCTGAGGCTCTCGCGGGTGACCTGCACCCCCTTCCACCGCACGGAGTTGCTGCCGGACCAGACCCGGATCACCCGATTTGCCGGGACCTTCTCCGGCGCCGCAATTTCGGTCGGCTCCCATGAGACACAACCAGACATCAGCACAGCGGACACTGCCACGCGCATCGTTCGATTCACGAGTGCTCCGCGAATGCGGTGAGGAAGGCTTCCCGACGGGGCAGCCTCAGGGAATCATGGAGTAGGAGACGACAGGCTGGGGCCGCGCTGCACAACCACGTCGGACAGCGCGCTCAATCGTACCGCAGGCTCACGCTCGAGCGGTCAGTCAGGCTCGAGGTGGTCGACCACCCACCGGCCCTCGGCGCCACACGCCGAGCAGCCCGCCTTGCCATCGCCATAGAGGATCATCTCTGTCTGGCTGAAGCAGAAGGGGCAGTCGGCCTGGACGGTTTGCAGGGAGTCTAGCGGGATGCCGTTCCGGACAATCCGCCGCACCATCGCCCCGGGCTCCGCCGCGCCGAGGGGGCAGAGGTGGCCGGTGCACTGGGCACCAATTTCCAGGCAGATCAGCTCGGCGTCGTGCACCGCTGCCTGCCCCTCGCTGGTGGGCTCCTCGGTGATCAGCACCCGCACCGGCCGGTCGCAAGCGCTGCAGAACATTTTCTGGCTTTTCATGTTGCCTCCAGATCGATTTACGTCAGCGGAAGAACCTCGGCGTCTGCGAGGACCCGCCGCGCTACACGGAGCGCTGCATCCATCGGCATCCCGAAGACGGCAGTGCCGGCCGCATCGGCATGCATGGCATTGTCCCCTTGCACGGTGACACTGTGGATCGCGGAACGGCGCGGTGCCGCCGTTCGAGGGTCGATCAGGTGGTGATACCGCACGCCGCGCCAGGTGAAGAACCGCTCGTAGTCGCCCGAGGTGGTCACGGCGCGGTCAGCCACGGCCAGCCTCCCTGCGAGCCGGTCGAGGTTGTGCGGGTCGCGAATGCCAACCTCCCATGGCGCGCCGTCAGGCGCGTGGCCCAGGGCATAGAGGTCGCCACCCACGGTCACGATCGCCTGCGCGACCCCGGCTGCACGCAGCGCCGCCACGGCGCGGTCGATCCCATACCCCTTCGCGATGCCGCCCAGGTCCACTTGCACATCCGGGTCGTCGAATCGCACCTGATGCATCCCCCCTACCCGCGAGAGATCCACCTTTCGCCAGAGACCGCGCGCAGCGAGCCGCGAGACCGACCCGTCCGCGGGCGGTTCCTGGCGATGCAGGACATCCCACAGCACTGATGCCGATCCCAGCGCTGGATCAAAGGCCCCGTCGCTCACCGACGACCAGGCCAGGGCCGACTGGATCACGAAGGCGGTCTCCGCGGAGACTCCCACGCCGTCCCGGCCCGCCCCGAGGTTGACCCGCCCGATGTCGGAGTCGGGTCGGAATCGACTCATCGTCCGTTCCACCAGCTGCAACTCAGCCATG
>SPDF01000227.1 GCA_004525055.1 Gemmatimonadales bacterium
CGCGCCCAGCCACCAGCCGAGCCCGCCGCCGATGGTGGTGCCGACAAGGGCCATGAGCTTTCCCATCGAGCCGCCACCTTCCAGGTGCACCGGTGAATCAGCGGACTGGGTTGCTACGAGAGCCGCGCGACGATGTCCGGTTCGATGTCGTCCGGCGTGTCGGTGGGGGCGTATCGTTTGAGCACCGTGCCGTCCGGTCCGACGAGGAACTTTGTGAAGTTCCATTTAATCGCTTCGGTGCCGAGCAAGCCCGGCTTGGCGGCCTTGAGATGCACGTAGAGGGGGTGCGTGCCGGAGCCGTTGACCTCGATCTTCGCGAACATCGGGAAGGTCACGTCGTAGGTCAGTGAGCAGAATCTCTGGATCGCCTGCTCGTCGCCCGGTTCCTGGTTCCCGAACTGGTCACAGGGAAACCCCAGCACCGTCAATCCCTTGCTCTTGTAGTTGCGATAGAGGGCATCGAGCCCGGCGTATTGCTGCGTGTAGCTGCACTTGCTGGCCACGTTCACGATCAGGAGGATACGTCCCTTGTACGTGGACATCGGGATCGTCTTGCCGTCGATGGTGGTGACCTTGATGTCGTACAGTGTCACGGCGACAGTGCCTCAAGTGTGAGGGCGTGTGAACAGGTGGGGCAGGACGTGGAGATCGGAAGGCGGAATCGTTTGCGGCCGAACCCCGCGAAAAAGGTCTCGACTTTGTCGCAGTGCGGACAGGTCCCGCCGACGCTGACCACGACCGTGTCGGTGCGGAGTCGCTGCAGGCCGAACCACCATGTCGTGAGAGCGACCATGATCCCGAAGAGGTGAATGAGCGGGATCGGCAGCAGAAGGACCCCGATGGCGGTGCCTCCGCCGGCGATCATCAATCCCTCGCCGACGCGGGCCGCGAAGGGGCGGTGCGCCGTGCGCACCCAGCCGTCATCGCGCGCGGTGCCGTCCGCGGCGCGGACGCGCACCCTGAGCGGGGCCGCCTCACCGGTGGCGGTCATGTGACCGGGGACTCGCCGGGTGATTGGAGCGCGCGGAAGGCGAGGAAGAGCACGCCGATCGCAACGGCGAGCCCGATGGCGCCACCCACGATCGCCATCCCGATGCCTGTGCCGCCCAGGAACACAGGAGCGAGGGCGTGGCGGGTGGTGAAGATTGCCGCCCAGGCGAAGAGGACCAGGCGGGTACCGTTGTGACGGAAGATGAGGCCGACAATGGACATGGCGGCCAGTACCGCGTACCACCACTGAAGCGTCCGTACTGCGCGCTGGCCGGCCGTCAGGTCGATGCCCGTGATGGACAGGGAACTCCGCACGGCGAGATAGGCGAAGAGGGCGAGCAGCAGGCAGGCGCCGACCAGGGACCCGGTGCGTGACTTCATAACGATCATCCTCCGCTGGCAGTGGCTGTGATCCGGCTAGCGGGAGTTCCCTCCCCGTGGGCGCGAGGGGCCGCCGCGCCGGGACTTGGAACCGCTGCCCGCTTTCACTGGTCCACTCGACGGGCGGCCCTGCGTAGCCTCGTGCGCCGAGCGTCGCGCCAACTTCGCCTTTGCCCGCGCCCGGTCGTCCGCTTTCTTGGCGCGGATGGTGGCAATCCGTTCTGCCAGCGGAACTTCCAGCTGGACGCTTTGCTTGGCGGCGTAGTCGAAGTCCGGAACGGTGACCCGTGGCAGTCGCTTCCCAACTACCCGCTCGATGGAACGGAGGTCTCCCTCCTCCTCCGGCGACACGAAGGTGAAGGCGTCGCCGGTGGCCTCGGCACGCGCCGTCCGGCCGACCCGGTGGATGTAGTCCTCCGGCACCTTCGGCACATCGAAGTTCACGACATGCCCGAGTTCCTCCACGTCGATGCCCCGGGCGGCGATGTCGGTGGCCACGAGCACCCGGTACTTGCCGCTCTTGAACCCGGCCAGGGCCTCGGTGCGCTGAGCCTGCGACCGGTTGCCATGAATCCGTTCCGCCTTGATCCCCTCACGGAGGAGGTGCTTGGTCAGGCGGTCGGCCCGGTGCTTGGTGCGGGTAAAGACCAGCGCCTCGCGCATGTCGCCCTTGGCGAGCAGCGCCAGGAACAGCCCGGCCTTGAGCTCCTGGCGCACCGGATACACCGCCTGCGTGATGCCGATGGCAGGCGCCGACTTCCGCGCCAGGTTGATCATGGCGGGGTTGTCGAGCAGTTGGCGTGTCAGCGCGATGATCGGCGCCGGCATTGTGGCGCTGAAGAAGAGGGTCTGCCGCTTGGCGGGAATATGACGGAGGATTCGCTTGATGTCGGGCAGGAAGCCCATGTCGAGCATCCGGTCGGCCTCGTCGAGGACGAGGACCTCGAGGCCGGAAAACCTGGCGTAGGGCTGCTTCATGTGATCGAGGAGCCGTCCCGGGGTGGCGACGATGATATCCGCCCCGCTCCGGAGGGCATGTTCCTGTGGACCCATCCCCACGCCGCCATACACCGCGGCGGCGGTGACCGGAGTGTGCACCGCCAGGTCATTGATGTCTTCCAGGATCTGCAGCGCAAGCTCGCGGGTCGGGCTCAGGATCAGGGCGCGGGTGGTGCCCCGCTTCGTGTCGATCAGGCGCTGCAGGATCGGGAGGACGAAGGCGGCGGTCTTGCCGCTGCCCGTCATGGCGCAGGCCAGGAGGTCTCGCCCCTCAAGGGCAGGGGGGATCGAATCGGCCTGGATCGGGGTAGGGCGGGCGAACCCGAGTTCCTTGATGCCCTTGAGCAGATTGGGATGGAGGTTCAGAGTGGCGAAAGGCACGGCGTTCCTTGCTGAAAAGCGCAACCGCGGCGGGGGCCTTTCCAGAAACGGGGGCTGCCGGTGCGGGCGACGGTAGTTGGGCGACCGGACGGTCGCCGGGGCGAAGAATAGGCCCTTGGCAGGGCAGGGACAACTCGCCACTGGCGCTTCGGAGGGGATCCTATTACCTTCAGGGCAATCGACATAGCCTTCGGGCCCCGGGGTAGCAGAGCAGACCGGGTGATCAAACTGCCAAGAACCATCGACCCGCCTGGTGACCACACACCGGACGGGCGTTGTGTTTCTGGGCCCTTCAGTCTTTCGGCGGGCTCTGCCAGATCACCTGGGTGATCATCCACCGCCCCTCGATCTTGGCCAAGTGCAGGTAGTCCGTCCCCCACCATGCCACCACCTTGGCCGCCGCGATCTGATCCAGCACCTCCAGCAGGACTACCTCACGAGGCGCGCTGGCCGGGGTCGACCGGCCGCTGGCCTTCACCTGCCTGACATAGTCCAGCATCTGGGCGTAGGGCATCCCCGTGCCGTGGTAGGTCGAGTCGCCCTTCGGTATGTAGTAGCCATACTTGACCACCGTGGGGCTCACGCTGCGGACGATCCTGGTCGAATCCCCCTCATAGAAGGCCCCGATGTAGTCGCGTGCGGCCTTGGTGACTCCCTCCGCATCGGGGGACATGGCGACTCCTGCCTGCGCGCCCACTGCCGCCGGCGCCCCGAGGCTCAGGGCGACGAGGAGGGCTAGAAGGAAAGGAAGGCGGAACGTCATGACAACTCCTTGGGATGGGTCGTAGGGTCACCCATTTCTAGGGACACGATCTGCTTCGCGGCGCTGTGCCAGCATCCGTTCGGCGAAGTCGAGGCGCTCCTGCACATCGGCCAGTTCGTTCCGGACGTGGTCCATCTCACCGGACATCAGCTCTGGTTGC
>SPDF01000157.1 GCA_004525055.1 Gemmatimonadales bacterium
GACGAGTAGTTCCCCTTCCACGGGATCCCCTGGCCCCGGTCGAGCTCGAGGATCCACCCGGCGACATTGTCGAGGAAATAGCGATCGTGCGTGACGGCCACGACGGTCCCGGGGAACTCCGCCAGGTGTCGCTCCAGCCACGCGACTGATTCGGCGTCCAGGTGGTTGGTCGGCTCGTCGAGGAGCAGCATGTCGGGCTGCTCGAGGAGGACGCGACAGAGCGCCACGCGCCGCTTCTCGCCGCCGGAGAGGGTGGCGACCGACGCGTCCCCTGGCGGCAGGCGCAGGGCGTCCATGGCGATGTCGATGGTCCGGTCGAGATCCCAGAGGTTGAGCGCCTCGATCCGATCCTGGAGGTTGCCCTGGTGCTCGAGGAGGGTGGTCATCTCGTCGTCGCCCATCGGTTCGGCGAAGCGGGCGGCCACCGACTCGAATGCCGTCAGCAGGGCGCGTTGCTCGCGCACCGCCTCCTCCACGTTGCCCCGGACGTCCTTCTCGGGATCAAGAACCGGCTCCTGCGGCAGGAACCCGATCCGGGTCCCCTGGGCGGCGCGCGCTTCCCCGATGAAGTCCAGGTCGACCCCCGCCATGATCCGCAGCAGGGAGCTCTTGCCGGCGCCGTTGGAACCGAGGACGCCGATCTTGGCGCCGGGGAAGAACGAGAGGTAGATCCCCTTCAGGATCTCCCGCTTGGGCGGGACGACCTTGCCGAGGTTGACCATCGTGTAGATGTACTGTGGATTTGCCATAGGGGCGGGAGTATAGCGGGCGCCCGCGGGTGCTGGAAGGGGGAGGAAACCGAAAGGGCACGCCAGCGGGCGTGCCCTTCGTCCGGTCCCTGCGGGGGATATCGGGAACTACGAAAGGTGCTTGCTGACGAGCTTGGTCATTTCGAACATGTTGACCTTGCCACGTCCACCGAAGACCACCTTGAGCTTGGCGTCGGCGTTGATGTCGCGCCTGTTCTTGGCGTCCTGAAGGTTGTTCTTCTTGATGTACGCCCAGAGCCGCTTGGTGACTTCGGTGCGCGGATACGGGCCGGCGCCGATGACCGCCGCGAGCGCGGGGGAGATCTTCATCGGCTTCATGAACGCTGCCGACGGCTTACGCTTGGAGGCCGTCTTCCTCTTCTTGGGGGCCTTCTTCTTCGCGGCCTTCTTCACGACCTTCTTCTTCGCGCTCTTCTTGACTGCCTTCTTCGCGGCCTTCTTAGCGGGCTTCCTTGCCGCCTTCTTCTTCTTGGCTGCCATCGCGAGTCTCCGTTATGAGGGTAAACTTCACATGTGCCGCAGGGGACACCGTAGGACTGCGACACCAATGTAGCAACTTTTCCCTCTGTCAACAATAGGAATTCGTGGATTTTCCCTCGAGAAACTCACCCGGCGGAGGTGCACGCTCCCCGGGGGGCGCCTGAAACCGCTCGGCGGAGGTACATTTCGCGGACCCATTTCTGGAGCCTCGCATGAGGTTGCGTCCTCGAGGAATCACGATCACCGTCGCGCTCCTTGCAGGAATCGCGTGCGGCGGCGCGTCGCAGGAACCGCTGGAGATCGGCGCCGTCGCGCCCGGGTTTTCCCTCACGGGCGCCACTCGCGACGGTGTGCTCGCCTCCCCGGTGCGGCTGGAGGATCTCCGGGACAAGACGGTGGTGATCTCCTTTTTCTACCGGGCGAAGACCAAGGGCTGAACCATCCAGATGAACGCGTACCGTGATCAGTACGCGACGGTCTTCAACGATGGCAAGGACGTGGTCCTGCTGGCCATCAGCACCGATTCTCCCGAGACCCTGGCCTCCTGGGCCAAGGAAGCGGATTACCCGTTCACGTTCGTGAGCGATCCTGACGGAGCGGTGGGCAAGGCGTACGGCGCCCACAGCGCGCTATCCGGCCTCGACAACCGAAACCTGTTCGTCGTGAATCGGGCAGGCACCATCGGGTACCGGGCCATCCCGTTCCGCGAAGTCGATCCCACCGCCTACACCGCGCTTGGCGCGGCGGTGGACTCCTTGGCCATTGCTCCCTAACGATTAGATTCCCCGCCACCATCTACCATGGAAGACACGACATGCGCATTGGAGTCCCTGCCGAAACCCGCCCCCACGAACGGCGTGTGGCGCTGGTGCCCGACGGCGTGGCCAAGCTGAAGAAGGCTGGTTGCGACGTGCTGGTGCAGCGCGGCGCGGGTACGGCCGCCTACCTGACCGACGCCGATTACGAGGCCGCCGGCGCCACGCTCGTGGGAACCGCCGCCGAGGCACTCGGCGCTGATCTCGTCCTCAAGGTGCAGCGTCCCACGGCGGAGGAAGCCGGTCAGCTGCGCGAGGGCGCCACGCTCGTGAGCTTCCTGGCTCCCGCCGGCTCGGCCGATCTCCTCTCGGCCCTGACCGGCCGCAAGGTGACCGCGTTCGCGATGGAGCTGGTGCCTCGCTCCACCAAGGCGCAGTCGATGGACGCGCTCTCCTCGCAGGCGACCATCGCGGGGTACAAGGCGGTGCTCATCGGCGCCGACGCGATGGGCCGCATCCTCCCGATGCTGACCACCGCCGCTGGGACACTCGCCCCAGCCAAGGTCTTCGTGATCGGTGCCGGCGTGGCCGGCCTCCAGGCGATTGCCACGGCGCGCCGCCTCGGGGGCATGGTCTCCGCGTTCGATGTCCGCTCAGTGGTGCGCGAACAGGTGCAGAGCCTGGGCGCCACCTTCGTCGAGGTGGCCGCCGTGGAAGGGGAAGGGCAGGGCGGGTACGCGAAGGAGTTGGCCGAGGATCAGCAGGCCAGAGTGGTTGCCGGCATCGGTGAGCACGTGAAGGGCCAGGATCTCGTCATCACCACGGCACAGATCCCCGGCCGCCCCGCGCCGCGGCTCATCACCGCGGAGGCGGTGCGCGCCATGAAACCCGGCTCGGTCGTCGTGGACCTCGCGGGCGAGTCCGGCGGGAATTGCGAGTTGACGAAGTTCGGCGAGGCGGTGACGGTGAACGGCGTCACCATCCTCTCGCCCGTCAACCTCCCCGCCGGTGTCCCACTCCACTCCAGCCAGATGTATGGCCGCAACGTCCTCACCTTTGTGACCCATCTCCTCCAGGACGGGGCGCTGCAGATCGACCTGTCCGATCCGATCACCGGCCCGATGTGCGTGACGCACGCGGGTGAACTCCGCACCGGCAAGGCGGCCTGACCATGGAAGCCCTCGTACTGAGTATCACGCTCTTTGTGCTCGCCACCTTTCTCGGCGTCGAGCTTATCCACCGCATCCCCACGACGCTCCACACCCCGCTGATGTCCGGCGCGAACGCGATCAGCGGGATCACGATCGTCGGCGCACTCGTGGTGGCAGGCGGCGGTTTCGGGTGGATTTCGTGGGCCTTCGGGGTCAGCGCGGTGGTCTTCGCCATGATGAACGTGGTCGGTGGCTACACCGTGACGGACCGGATGCTGGAGATGTTCACCAAGAAGCCGGAGGCCAAGTAATGCCGGTCGCTCTCGAACTTCTCCTTTATCTGGTCGCCGCGGTCCTCTTCGTGCTCGGCCTGAAGCGCCTCGGCAGCCCGCTCACGGCCCGGCAGGGCAACCGAATGTCCGGCGTCGGTATGCTCCTCGCCATCGTGGTGACCCTCTTCGATCACGGCATCCTGGGTTACCAGGAAATCATTGTCGGGATGTTCATCGGCTCCGCCGTCGGGTTCTGGATGGCGCGGTCGGTCAAGATGACCTCGATGCCGCAGATGGTCGCGCTCCTCAACGGGTTCGGCGGCGGCGCCTCACTGCTGGTGGGCGGTGCGGAGTTCCTGAAAGCCGAACTGGCCGGCGTCACGCCGACCATCGACATCGGTATCACGACGCAGTTGAGCCTCCTCATTGGCTCGGTCACGCTGTCGGGCAGCCTGATCGCCTGGGCCAAGCTGCAGGAGGTCATGACCGGCAAGCCGATCACCTTCCCGTTGCAGAAGGTGATCAACGGGGGGCTCTTCGCCGCCATCGTCGGGCTCGCGGCGTACCAGCTGATCGTGCCGCAGCAGGTGCTCTGGCCCTTCTATACGGTCATTGCCCTCGCGCTGGTGCTGGGCGTCCTGCTGGTGATTCCCATCGGCGGCGCCGACATGCCGGTGGTCATCTCCCTCCTGAATTCTTATTCCGGCATCGCCGCCTCGATGACCGGCTTCGTGATCCACAACAACGTGCTGATCATCGCCGGCGCGCTGGTGGGCTCGTCCGGCATCATCCTGAGCCAGATCATGTGCAAGGCGATGAACCGTTCCCTCGCCAACGTCCTCTTCGGCGCCTTTGGTGGAGACGCCGGAGCCATCGGCAAGAGCTCGGAGGGGCTGACGGTCCGCCAGGTGACGGTCGAGGACGCCGCGGTGCAGCTCGGGTACGCCCAGCTCGTGATCGTGGTGCCGGGGTATGGGCTCGCGGTGGCGCAGGCGCAGCACGCGGTGCGCGAGCTGGCCGACCTGATCGAGCGGCGGGGCGGCGAGGTCAAGTATGCCATCCACCCCGTGGCGGGGCGGATGCCGGGGCACATGAACGTCCTCCTGGCGGAGGCGAATGTCCCCTACGAGAAGCTCTGTGAGATGGACCAGATCAATGACGACTTCCAGCGCGCCGATGTGGCGCTGGTCATCGGCGCGAATGACGTGGTCAATCCTGCCGCGCGGACGGACGAGGGCAGTCCCATATACGGCATGCCGATCCTCAACGCGGACCATGCCAAGAGCATCATCGTCATGAAGCGGGGGATGAGTGCCGGCTTCGCCGGGATCGAGAACGAACTCTTCTACAATCCGAAGACGGCCATGTTGTTCGGCGACGCCAAGAAGTCGCTGACCAGTTTGGTGACGGAGATCAAGGCGCTGTAGGTCCGCCCCAGCGTCGCACATCGTTCACCGCCGCGAGGTCCCGGATCCGATCCTGGGCCTCGCGGTAGTTTTTCAGGAACTCACTCCGCCACTTCTCCGGCAGGTTCGCCCGGAAATAGTCCGCCGTCAGCAGGGTCCCCGTGGCGCCGCCGTGGGTGGCCACCACCTCGCCCAGGAAGAGGGTCGACGGCCCGGCATCCATCGTATTGATGACCCGGCACTCGAACGCGGCGTGGCACTCCTCCAGC
>SPDF01000128.1 GCA_004525055.1 Gemmatimonadales bacterium
CATCCATATCACGGAGGATAGGGCTTTCTTTCCGAATTCGGTCCAAGTTGAGCCGTACGTTCTTCTCCGCCACCAGATTAACATAGCTGGGGTTCGCGCTATTCCGCTCTCCGCCGTAGTCGCTGCAGCTGGCCACGGCAGGCTGAATCTTCCTCAGCATGTCGGTGATGTTGCCCAACTCGACCTGATCGATCGCGCCCTTCACTGCTCCGCAGTGCTCGTGGCCCATCACCAGAACTACCTTCGCGCCTGAGACCTTGCACGCGAATTCCATGCTACCGAGAATGTCGGAGTTCACGAAGTTGCCAGCCACACGAGCCACGAACATATCGCCGATGCCGCGGTCGAAGACGTCCTCTACTGGGACTCGTGAATCGACGCAGGAGAGCACGATGGCTTTGGGAAACTGACCGCTAGCCGCCTTGCGGACTTGCTCTTTGTGATTCCGCAACGTCACCTCCCCGCTGGAGAAGCGGGCACTGCCTTCCTTCAGGAGTTCAATCACGCCGTCAGGCGTCAGTGCCTCCTGTTCTTCCTGAGTGAGTACTGCTTCCACTAGACCATCGACTTGTGTGTTCAGAATTCTGTCTTTCGGTTTCATAGTTTCCTCCAGGTTAAAGAATCTAGAGAAACGTGCATGTTATCCGACGTTAATCGGAGGACTGAGCCGCGGGCGACCTCGCCTCTAGTGCTCTCGCCAACCACTTCATGCAAGGTTCTATTCCTCGGCAGAGGCACTCCTCGGGGATCAAGTCGGGCACGATGTTTATCTTGCGGAGCATGTCGTTCGGCTGCGATTGAACGCCTGTCAGTAACACAATGACGTTACGCTGCCGGAGAGGGAGAATGGCATCCTCCAAAGCGTAGAGCCCCGATTGATCGATGTAGGGGACGCGCTCCATCCGAATGATCAGTGCCCGGATGTCTGGACTCAGGGCCGACGCCAGTTCTTGGAAGCGGGCAGTGAATCCGAAGAACAGCGGACCGTAGAGATGCTTCACGAAGATGCGATCCTTGTACCTGGCATAGAGCTCTGCCTCGTCTTGCCACGGGTCCTCTTTCAAGGGTTCGACTGATGATTCCGCTTCTGCAAGGTCACTGGCCTTTTTCATGAACAGGACGCTGGCCAAGACGATCCCGACGCCCACTGCGTGGATCAGATTGCCAAACACTGTGAGGCTGAGCACCATGAGCAAGACTGCCGCATCCGCGCGCGGCACATCGCGGAGGTGCCTGAGACCCTTGTAGTCGATGATGGCAAAGCCGACGGGAATGAGCAGCCCCGCCAGCACGCTCAGCGGGATGTAAGCGGCGAACTGGCCCGCCCAAAGCAGGACCGCGAGCAGCAGTAAGCCATGGACCACGCCGGACAGGCGCGTTTTGCCACCGGCCGTGATGTTCACCACGGTGCCCTTGGTCGCCCCGGCTCCAGGGATGCCGCCAAAGATCGCCGCGACGGTGTTACCGATGCCTTGCCCGATGAGTTCGCGCCGACTGTCGTGCTTGGTCTTGGTCACGTTGTCGGCGATGACCGAGGTAAGCAGGGAATCAATCGAACCCAGCAAAGCCAGCGTAATCCCAGACCCAATGACAAACAGCAGATGCTCCGGGACAGCGGCGAAAATGATGCCCACCTGCAGGGCGGGTAGTCCCGTGGGGATGGCGCCAATGATCGGCACGTCGAATCCGGTAAACCGTGATATCAAGGTGCCCGCCAGCAGCGCAACGAGGACCGACGGCACCGCCTTTGTCAGTCGTGGAAAGAGGTAGTAAACAGCCACCGTGATCCCGCCCAGCAGAACGGCTCCCAAATTGATCTGGCTGAGCGGGGTGCTGATTTGCGTGAAGACATCCAGCGTTGTCTTGGGCGACGCCGACCCTAGAAAGGGCCAGACTTGCAGCGTGATGATGATCAGGCCAACGCCGCTCATGAAACCCGAGATCACCGGGTAGGGGAAGTAGCGGATGTACTTTCCCACTCCCAGAAAGCCGAGGGCGATCTGAACCACACCGCCCAGCATAAAGGCCAGCAGGATGATGCCCATTCCTGCCTCGAGAGTGCCCGCCCTCGCGATGCCCATGGCCACGATGGAGGCTGATACCACCGTCATCGGTCCCGTTGGTCCTGAAGCCTGTGTGGCGGTTCCGCCCAGCGCTGCAGCCAAGACGCCTACCGCGATGGCACCATAGAGTCCCGCTGCCGCGCCGAGACCAGATTGAACGCCAAAGGCCAGTGCCAATGGCAGCGCGATGATCCCGGCTACCACTCCTCCAGAGAGATCTCCCTTGAGGTTCCGAGTGTCGTAGAGCTTCATAGGGGTTCGATCAGGAGAGTGCTTGAACGGTTTGGAATTCATGTACGTGCCTTTCGCGTGCACTTCGTGACGGCGGATGGATTGTGATGTCCGCCCAACTGGTTGCGGTTCTCCGGCGGCCGCGCTCATGGCGAAGCCGGTCTGTGCTGTGCGGCCGTCCGCAGCAAGCGCGGGTTAGACCCCAATGATTTCGTTGAGGCCCTCGATTACAACGGCCAATTCCTCGGCGGAGACCTTTGCGAGTCGCTTCCCGATCCGCTCCACCGAAAGCGTGCGGATCTGACTGATCTTCACCCAAGACTGTTTCGGCAGTGCCGAGGAAGTCAGCTCTAGGGTCAGTGGGAAACTGGCGCGCTGGGGCTGGCTCGTAAGCGCCATAGCGATGACGGTGCCGGACCGTTCGTTGAACACGTCCTGGCTGAGAATCAGCACGGGACGCATGCCGGACTGTTCATGGCCGCGCGTGGGGTCGAGATCAGCCCACCGGATCTCGCCTCTCAGTATGCGGGCCATGCCGCCGCATCCGCACCGAGCCCTTCCTCGGCGATGGCTTGTTCCGCTGCCGGGTCGAGCTTCGCGCATTCGGCCGCCAGCCGACGGTGCTCCAACCGCTCAAGCTTCTCCATGACAGCGACCTCGATGGCCTGACTGCGGTTGGGGAACAAGCCGCCTTCCACGATGCGATCGAGACGGGTCAACACGAGGCCGTCGATGGTGACGGCGATTTTGGCCTTTGCCATAAGTTCCTCCTAGTATGACAATACGTCATACTGCCGGAATACCGCAAGGCCGAGCCTAACGATCCTGGTCAGCGGCTCACCGATCTCGGACATTGGGGGCTAACGAATGGCGCATCAGCTGCGAGGGCGCTCGCGGCAGCCGCCGCGCGACCTCGCTACCAGTATTAGGCGCGGCGGCTGCCGCAGATAGAGCGCGCCCTCGCCAGCTGCATGCGCTGGTTAGGCTGCGCAGATTCATAAACTATGTGCGACAGTTCCCGGAACGGAAACGGTGACCTGCCAACCCGGTAGACTTCCATTCTCCTCCAAGAGAACGAAGGCTCCCATGTATCGACAGATCACCGCGGACGAAAGATACACCCTCGGCACCCTCCACCAGTTGGGCTATGCGGTGGCCGTCATTGCCCAGGTGCTTGGGCGGCACCGGAGCACGGTCTTTCGCGAGCTCCGCCGCAACGCCACCCGCTACGACGCCAGCTACCGCCCCCAGCTCGCCGACTGGTACGCCCGGGGTCGCCGGCGCGAGACGCGCCGCGGGCCCCGCTTCACCGCGCAGGACTATGCCCTGGTCCGCCGGGGCCTCGCGCGGCAGTGGAGTCCGGCCCAGATCGCGGGGCGGCTCCGCCTCGAGGACCGGCTCCGCATCAGCCATGAGACCATCTATCGCTACATCTGGGCCGACAAGCGGCAGGGCGGCGCGCTCTACCGTGAGCTGCGGGGCGGGCGGCGCCACTGCCGCAAGCGCTACGGGCGGCCCGACAGCCGGGGGCGCCTCCTCGGGAAACGGCCCATCACCGCGCGGCCGGGCATCGTCGAGCGTCGGGCGCGGATCGGCGACTGGGAAGGGGACACGGTGGTCGGGCCCGCCGGCACCCGGCCCTGTCTGCTCAGCCTGGTCGAGCGGAAGACCGGCTTCCTCGTGCTTGGCAAGCTCGGCGCCCGCACGGCCGCCGAGGTGAACCGATGCGCCGCGCTCGAAGCGGGCACCCGGACCCGCGTCTACTTCGCCACCCCCCACCACGCCTGGGCGCGCGGCACCAACGAGAACACGAACGGCTTGATCCGGCAGTACGTCCCGAAGGGCCAATCGATGGCGGCGCTGAGCGACTACGCCTGCACGACGATCGCCACCACCCTCAACCAACGCCCGCGCAAGCGCCTCGGCTTTCGTACCCCGGAGGAATGCTATGTCCCCTGAGCGCCCACGCCCCACCCGCTACCGCGGCGAGCGTCGCACTTCAAAGTTGACATCACACAGCTCGGCCACAGGGCAACGGCTGGATTGGCGTGGTTGAGGAGGGGGTAATTCACCTCCTTGACAATAGTCCTCGCGAGGAATATTATTGATTCTATGAGACCTGCCGCAGCGATGGGGATTGCCGACAGCCTGGAGGAGGAGGTGCTGATCGCCCTCGTCCAGGCTGCCGCGGTCGCCGCCACTCGATCGAATGCGGTGGCTATGGAGGCAGGATTATCGCCGTCGCAGTACAACGTGCTCCGTATCCTCAGGACGGCCGGGGGGGCCGGCCTCACCTGCACCGAGATTGGATCCCGCATGGTGACGCGGGACTCAGACCTAACTCGGTTGTTGGGGGGGCTCACGGACAAACAGCTAGTAACGCGGTCGAGGTCCCCTGAGGATGGGAGGCGGAGCATCAATCGACTCACGGCGCGGGGGCTCCGACTGCTTGAGCAGTTGGAGCCACGGGTGATGGAGGCGGCTCGCACGTCCTTCGCGCGCATGAGTCATGAGGATCTGCGAGGCCTGCTCAGACTCTTGGCGGCGGTACTCACTGAACCGGCTGAGAGTTCCGACTCGATGGGCACGCGTGCTGCATCGATCACATGACCACTCCTCGCGAGGAGCACAACAGGAGACGGCGATGAGACACGAACAGGAAGTGATTGCGGGTGTCCTGAAGGCCTACGAGGCGGCGCTCAACGCATCCGACGTGGCGCAGGTGGAGGCACTGTACACTCCCGACGGAGTGTTTATGCCCGCCGGCTTTCCTACCGCGGAGGGCGAAGACGCCGTTCGGGCATCATACACGGCGATCTTTGGCATGATTCAGTTGAACGTCCGCTTCACCATCGACGAGATCAGTGTCCAGGGCGACTTGGCCTTTGCTCGCACCCGCTCGGTCGGGACCGTCAAGGTGTTGGCCACCGGCACTGCGGCGCCGGAGGAAAACCGCGAACTGTTCGTGCTGCGGCGGACGGGCGAGGGGTGGAAGATCGCGCGGTACCTTTTCAATAAGTCGAGTCAGTCCTGAGGGTGACTCCGCTGGGTCGGCTGGCGACGCCGGTGGCCTCTCGAGCCGGGTTCCTGTCGGCCCTTGCGGAGCATGGTGTGCTGCCTAACGACTGGCGCATCAGCTGCGAGGGCGCTCGCGGCAGCCGCCGCGCAGCCTCCCAGCAGTATTAGGCGTGGCGGCTGCCGCCGCAAGAGCGCGCCCTTGACAGCTGCATGCGCTGGTTAGGCAACACGCCATCTCGCTTACGCACTGAGGGCTACGGCCACGGCCTGCGGATCCACAGCCGCAACCCGAAGGAGCGCTCGCGCTGGGCCGTCGGGCACCCGGCGTCCCTGCTCCCAGTTCC
>SPDF01000065.1 GCA_004525055.1 Gemmatimonadales bacterium
AAGCTACTCTGGTCGCCACCCACCGTCAACGAGTGTCGCGTGCAGGCGGAGTTCCTCCGCCTGCACGCGACACTCGTTGACGGTGGGTGGCGACCAGAGTAGCTTTGTGAAACATTTCACAATGCTAGGTCAATGCGGAAAATTGCAGACAGCACCGTCCGACGACTCTCGCTCTATCTCCGATTCCTGGAGGAGTTCGAGGGGCAGGGCATCGAAACCATCAGTTCCGGGGCCCTCGCCGGGCGCGGGGGAACCACGTCTGCGCAGGTGCGGAAGGATCTCTCGTTCTTCGGGTCGTTCGGGAAGCGCGGACTCGGTTATTCCGTGCCCGAGCTGGTGCAGGCCCTCCACCAGATCCTTGGCCTGACGCGGCACTACCGCGTGGCACTGATCGGCGCCGGGAAGATCGGCAGCGCGCTGGTGGAGAACCGAGGCTTCCGGCGCCGGGGCTTCGATTTCGTGGCGATCTTCGATCGCGATCCCGCCAAGATCGGGCGCGCGCTCGGCGGCGTGCAAGTGGAGGATGTGGCGCAACTCGAGGCGAGCCTCACCCGAACCCACGCGGATATCGCCGTCCTGGTCACACCGCCCGAAGTCGCACAGTCGGTGGCCGACCGCCTCGTTCACCTCGGCATCAAGTCAATCCTGAACTTCGCACCGCTCCAGCTGGTGGTCCCGGCCAATGTCACCGTCAAGACCGTCAACCTCGCGCTCGAGCTCGAGGCGCTGGCCTACCATCTCGCCAACCCGAACTGAGTGAGCGGACTCACCGTCCATCCGACCTCGACGCTGGCTGACCGCGCCCTCGCGCTGTTAGCTGCCGGGCCGGCCGACGCGGTCGTGCTGGCCCGCGATGTCATGGGCCTCGCCGCGGCGCCACCCGCGGTGGCTGCCCGCCTCGCGGTGGCCCTGCTCGGTTCGGATCCCCGGGTGCGCCAGCTCGACGACGGACGATGGGTGCTGGCGGGAGGGGCACAGAGGTCCCCACTGCTGTCGGCCTGCACCTTTGCCGTCGTCGACGTCGAGACCACCGGTATGCGCGCCGCCGGGGATGACCGGGTGACGGACATCGCGGTGGTGCTGGTGCAGGGAGACCGGGTCGAGTTGGTCTACGACTCCCTGATCAACCCGGGCTGCCCGATTGCCCCGCAGATCACCGTACTCACCGGCATCACCGACGCGATGGTCGCCGATGCGCCGACATTTGACATGGCCGCGGACGCGATTCTCGCGGCGCTGGCCGGCCGGGTCTTCGTGGCGCACAACGTCCGGTTCGACTGGAGTTTCGTTGACGCAGAACTTCGGCGGAACCGGGGACTCTCGCTCGATGGCCCGCGCCTCTGCACCGTCAAGATGTCGCGCCGCTTGATCCACGGCCTCACCTCGCACGCGCTCGATCACGTCACGGCGCACTTCAATCTCGACAACGGCAGCCGGCACCGGGCGGCAGGGGATGCGCTGGTGACGGCGGAGATCCTGCGGAGGTTGTTGGCCATGGCTGTGGGTCAGGGAGCCAACACTCTCGACGATCTTGAGCAGTTGCTTTCGCGCCGGACCCGCTAGCTTCCCGCGGCCCCGCTGGTTTCCGGCCTCCCGGCCTCCCGGCCTCCCTGCCTCGCTGCCTCCCCGCCTATCTTCCGTCATGCCCCTGACCCACTCCTTCTCCATCGGCGCCTTCCGCTGCCACACCCTGGAAGCCGGCCTCCAGCGCCTCGACGGTGGGGCGATGTTCGGCGTGGTGCCGCGGACGCTCTGGACCCGTCGCGCCGAGCCGGACGACCGGAACCGGATCCCGCTGGCGATGCGCTGCCTGCTGGTGGAGCATCCCGACGGCCTGGTGCTCATCGACACTGGGCTCGGCAATAAGGAGGAACGGAAGTTCCTCGACATCTACGGCGTTGAGAACGCCGGATCTCCGGGGCCCACCCAGCTGGAGGATGCCCTCCGGGAGCTGGGCCACCGTCCCCGCGACATTAGGTGGGTGATCAACACGCATCTGCACTTCGACCACGCCGGAGGGAATACCACGGAGGAGGCGGTGCCGGGGGCTGGTCGTGATCTGAAACCGACCTTTCCGAACGCCACCTATGTCGTGCAGCGGGGTGAACTCGAGTTTGCGCGGCACACCAACGAGCGGACCCGCGCCAGTTACCTGCCGCCGAACTTCGAGCCGGTGGACCGGGCGCACCAATGGAACCTGCTGGAGGGTGCCGGGGAGATCCTCCCTGGCATCAGTGCCCGGCTGACTCCTGGTCACGTGCCGTGGCACCAGTCGATCATGCTGACCTCCGGGGGCGAAACCGGGGTCTTCCTGGGTGACCTGATCCCCACCACCGCCCACATGCCCCTTCCCTGGATCATGGGGTACGATCTGGAGCCTCTCCGGACGCTTGAGTCCCGCCGGGCCCTCCTGCAGGAGGCTGTCTCGGGGGGGTGGCAGCTGATCTTCGAGCACGATCCGCGGGTCGCCATGGGTCGGCTGGTGAAGGGTGAGGCAGGGGCGGATCTCGCCGATGAGGTCCTGGCCCCCAAACCGGGGCGCGCTTGACATAATCGGCTGTCCTGTCTAGACTTTGCGCACTTGAAGCGGGGGAATATCCCCCCACCCTGAGCCCGGCAGAGCGCCGGCGTGAACGGGTCCCGAGGTCGTCAGCCGGCAGAGTTCTTCCGCCGTGGCGCACGTGGACATCCGTCATCTCAGGATGTCCTTTTTCTTTTTTTGGCCGGAGGCGTTCCACTGTCCACAGACCGCGACAAGCGCGTACGCGTCAACCGTCAGATCCGGATCAGTCCGGTGCGGGTGATCACGGCAGAGGGTGAGCAGCTCGGTGTACTTCCGATCGAGGAGGCGCTCGCCGCCGCTCAGGATCGGGGACTCGATTTGGTCGAAGTGGCGCCCACGGCCCGACCACCGGTCGTCAAGATCATGGACTACGGCAAGTTCAAGTTTGAAGAGGCCAAGGCGGCGCGCGCGGCCAAGAAGAAACAGCACGTGATCCTACTGAAGGAAGTGAAGTACCGGCCCGGCATCGATGATCACGATTTTGATTTCAAGACCCGCCACGCCCGCGAGTTTCTGGGCGACGGCAACAAGGTCAAGGTGACGCTGATGTTCCGGGGCCGCCAACTGGCTCACATCGACTTGGGCCGCGCCGTGCTCGACCGGGTGGTCGCCGCCCTGGCTGATGTTGGCAAGGTCGAGATGGATGCCAAGCTCGAAGGCCGCAATATGACGATGGTGATCGCGCCCAAGTAGGGGCGCATGATTCGAAAGGGTAGCGCGTTATGCCAAAGATGAAGACCAAGCGGGCCGCCATGAAGCGGTTCAAGAAGACCGGGACGGGGAAGCTGAAGCGCTTCCACGCCAATCACAGCCACATTCTGACCAAGAAGAGTCGGAAGCGGAAGAACAAGCTAAAGAAGCCGGCCTACGTGAGTTCGGCCGACTTCCCACGCGTCAGCCGCCTCCTCCAGGCGTAAGGGAGATACCATGCCTCGCGTAAAGAACGGTCCCGCGCATCACGCCCGGAAGAAGAAGATCATGAAAGCCGCCAAGGGTGGCTTTCAGTCGCGCAGCAAGCTGTACAAGGCAGCGAAGGAGAATGTCGAGCGCGGCCTGGCCTACGCGTACCGCGACCGGCGCAAGAAGAAGGGCGAGTTCCGCGCGCTCTGGATCACGCGCATCAACGCCGCGGCCCGGCAGCACGGCCTCAGCTACAGCCGGCTGATGGACGCCCTGAAGCGCGCCGGCGTCGAGGTGAACCGCAAGGTGCTCGCCGATCTGGCGGTGCGGGACGCCGATGCCTTTGCGGCGATCGCCGAGGTGGCCAAGGCGCAGGTCGCCAAGGCCGAGGTCCTCAAGGCCGCGAGCTAACCGCCGCGCTCTCGGGCTCGGTCGCGCGTGGGGCCGGTCGCCATGCGCGGCCGGCCCCACAGTCGTTTCCATCCCCTGTTACCACCGGATTCGCCATGGCCGAGTCCCATCCACAATCGTTGCTCGACGCACTTCGGCCCCGCCTGGCGGCGGTGGCGGAGCTCGACGCTGGCGCCCTCGAGGCGGAGCAGATCGCCGTGCTCGGTCGAAAGAGCGGCGCCCTGACCGCGCTCCTGCGGTCGCTGGCGACGCTCCCGCCGGAAGAACGCAGGGCGGTGGGCGCGGCAGCCAACGAATTGCGCCAGGCGTTCGAGGCGGCGTTCGTGGCCCGGTCTGATGCATTGGTATCTGACGCCGCCACGGCGACCGTCGCTCAGCGCGACCTCACGATGCCCGGCCGCCGCCGCTGGGTCGGCGCGGAACACCCCGTCACCAAGGTCGTCGACGAGATCTGCGAGATCTTCCATGGGCTCGGGTTCAACCGCGCCGTCGGCCCCGAGGCCGAGACGGAGTGGATGAACTTCGGCGCGCTGAATTTCCCCGCCGATCACCCCGCGATGGATATGCACGACACCTTCTACCTCGACGTGGGGGGCGACGCCCGCCCCGGCGACGGGAAGGCGGTTCTCCTCCGCACACACACCTCGCCGGTGCAGATTCGCACGATGATGGAGGGGCCCCCGCCGTACCGCGTGGTGATTCCCGGGGTCGTCTATCGCAAGGACCCGTTCGATCCGTCGCACGCGCCGGTCTTCGCGCAGATCGAAGGACTTGCGGTGGATGAGGGAATCTCCTTCGTCGATCTCAAGGGCACGCTGTTGCACTTCGCACGACAGTTCTTCTCCACCAGTACCAAGGTGCGCTTCCGGCCGTCGTTCTTCCCCTTCACCGAGCCGTCCGCCGAAATGGACGTGTCGTGCGATCTCTGTGGCGGAAGCGGCTGTTCCGCCTGCAAGGGCACGGGCTGGATGGAAATCCTGGGCTGCGGCATGGTGCACCCCAAGGTGCTCGAGAATTGCGGCGTCGACGCCGAGCGGTATACCGGATTCGCCTTCGGAATGGGGCCGCAACGGATCGCCATGCAGCGCTACGGCATTCCGGATATTCGCCTGCTCTACGAGGGCGACATGCGCTTCCTCGACCAGATGGGCCGGGCCAGGTGAACGTCTCCCGTCGCTGGCTCGAGGCGTTTCTCCGCCGTCCCCTGGAGTCGGCGGATGTGGCGAGCCGGCTGGCCGCCCTCGGTGCCACGGTCGATGCCATCGAGGAACTCCATCCCGGACTCGGACAGGTGGTGGTCGCGGTGGTGCGCGAGGTGCGTCCCCACCCGAATGCCGACCGGCTCCGGTTGTGTGATGTCGACGATGGCAGTGGGACCGCGTGGAACGTGGTCTGCGGCGCGCCGAATGTAACGGCCGGCAGCAAGTACCCCTTCGCGCCGGTCGGTGCGACGCTGCCGGGCGGGCTCACCCTCGAGAAACGAAAGATTCGCGGCGAAGTGTCCGAAGGGATGCTCTGCTCCGCGCGTGAACTCGGCCTGGGACAGGAACACGACGGCATTCTGGAACTGACAACGGAGGCTGCGCCGGGCACACCGTTCCTCGAGGTGTTTGATCTGGCCGACGAACGGCTGGTCGTGGACGTCACGCCCAACCGGCCCGATCTGCTGGGGCACAAGGGCGTGGTGCGGGAACTGGCCTTCTCCTTTGGCACCACCTTCCGTCTTCCGGCTGTCCCCGGCTCGGATGGCCCGGCAATGCCCACACCGGTCCGCGCCGGCGCGGAGGCGACCACTGGGGGCGTGCGCGTCGCCATTGAGGACCCCATCGGTTGCCCCCGGTTTCTTGGTGCTGTGATGCGTGGGGTGCGCGTCGGCGCCTCGCCCGAGTGGCTCCGCGCCCGGGTCGAGGCGGTTGGCATGCGGTCCATCAACAACATCGTGGACGCCACCAACTGCGTGATGTTCGAGCTCAACCAGCCGATGCATGCCTACGACGTGGCGCGTCTCAAGGGGCCGGCGGTCATCGCCCGGCGAGCGCGGGCGGGCGAGCGTCTGACGACGCTGGACGGAACCGACCGGGCGCTGGCCCCTTCGATGACCGTCATCGCCGATGCCGATGGTGCCATCGGCGTGGCAGGGGTCATGGGCGGGGCGCACTCCGAGGTGTCTCCCGAGACGACCGATCTCTTTCTCGAGTGTGCGTACTTCGAGCCCCAGGGAGTCCGTGCCGCGCGGCGGCAACTGGGACTCAGCAGTGAGGCGAGCTACCGATTCGAGCGGGGCGTCGATCTGTGGAACGGGCCGGAGGTGCTGCGCCGCGCGGTCGAGATCATCCAGGCCACCGCCGGCGGGACGCTGGACGGCGAGCCGGTGGATCTCTTCCCGCAGGTCTCCCACCCACCGCGGATCTTCTTGCGTCCGTCGCGGGTGGCGCAGGTCCTCGGTGTGGAGGTGGCGTGGGATGCCATTGAGCGATATCTCGTCGCCATCGGTGCCACGGTCGTCTCGAAGCCGGAAGACGGCCGCATCGCCGTCGATGTGCCCGGATGGCGGCCCGATCTCGTCGCGGAAATCGATCTCGTCGAAGAGGTCGCCCGTCTCCACGGATACGACGACTTCCCGACCGAGCTTCGGCCGTTCCGCGTCGGCGACCTGCCGAACGCGCCTTCCGAAGGCATCGACGCCGCCATCCGGCGCGGGCTCGTGGCCGAGGGGCTCTACGAGGTGCAGACGCTCCCACTGGGACCGGAGGACGGTCCCGAGAGTGTCCGGTTGCTCAACCCCCTGTCCGCGGAGGAGGGCTTCATGCGGACCGCGCTGCTCCCCTCGCTGGTTCGCCAGGTGGAGGGCAACTGGGCAGCGCACACCAGAGACGTCCGGCTCTTCGAACTGGGCACGGTCTTCCTCCGGGGTGAGGCCGGGATGCCTCCGCGTGAGGAGCGACGGGTGGCAGGAGTCCTCACGGGTGCCAGGGAACCGGCCCATTGGAGCTCGGCAGGGAAGTCGCCCGACGTCGACCACTGGGATCTCCGTGCTCTCTTCGAGGCGGCCGCCGCTCTGGCGTATCCCGCATCGATGGTGCAAGTTGAAGGGGGCGAGTGGGTTGCCTGTGCGCCGGGGGGCCGGATCGTGGGCCGGGCGCGGGCGCTCGAGGCCGACGCACCACCGTGGGCCGCGGCGGTCGTGGGGTTTGAAATCCTGGTCGATGCGATCCCCAGATCGACGCCCGCCTTCGTCGCCCTGCCGGTCAATCCGGCGGTGACGCGCGACCTCTCGCTGCTGGTCCCGGCGGGTGCGACGGCAGCGGATCTCGGTGAGGCGATCCGCTCGGCCGGCGGGCGCCTGCTCGAAGCGGTCGTGGTGCTCGACGAGTACCGCGGTTCGGGCGTGCCAGCTGGCCACCGCGGCCTCGCCTTCCGGCTTCGGTATCGGGCCCCAGACCGTACGTTGCGGGACAAGGAAGTGGACGCCTCAGTCACCAAGGTTCTCAAAGTCCTTCGGGAGCGGCATGGCATCGAACTACGAGCGTCCTGACCTCGCGGCACTTTCCGAGCTGGAGCAACTGCTCAAGCATCTCGGAGACGAGGTCGCGGGCTGGCGCCGTCGCACGCTCAAGGCCGAGGCCGAGCT
>SPDF01000338.1 GCA_004525055.1 Gemmatimonadales bacterium
CCGGTTTTCGAGCCCTCGCGCCAGGGTCACCTGGATGTCTTCGAGCTTGGGCGGCTTCTCGAGGAAGTGGTGGGCACCGAGTTTGACCGCCTCCACGGCCGTGGCGATGTCGCCGTGGGCACTCAGCATGATCACGACCAGATCGGGGTCAACCTCGAGAAACTCCCGCAGCAGCTCCAGCCCATTGCCGTCGGGCAGCTTCAGGTCCAGCAGTACCGCGTCCGGCGGATGGGTCCGGAATGCCTCACGGGCCGTGGCCGCGTCCTCCGCCATGTCCACGAGAAACCCGGCGTCCCCCACGTGCGCCTCCAGCCAGATGCGGATGAGGCTCTCATCATCCACAACCAACACCCGAGGCTTGATAGCGGTTGTCATGACAGGTCAACCTCCCTCGGCCAGGGGGAGGGTGACCACGAACGTGGCCCCTTCGCCCGGCACACTCTTGAGCGTCAGCGAGCCTCCATGGCGGTTGACGATCTCCCGGGAGATCGGAAGGCCGAGGCCCGTGCCCTGATGTTTAGTCGTGACGAACGGGCGAAAGAGCTCTTGTTGCATTTCGGCCGCAATACCCGGGCCGGTGTCCGACACGCCAATCCAGACGTCCGGCGCGTGTCGGGCCACCCAGACGGTGAGGCTCCCGCCGTTGCTCATCGCCTCGATTCCGTTCAGCAACAGGTTGACCAGCACCTGTACCATCAGTTCCGGATCGACATGGACCGCCAGCGGCTCGGTAGATGGTTCAACGGACAATGGGATCTCTGCCGTGGAAGCTCGTGGAGCGACGATGGCGAGCGCTCGCTCGACCAGCTGGGCTGGATCGACCGTGATCTCCCGGAGCGCTGGCGGGCGGGCGTACTGTAGCAGCTGCGCCGTGGTCGTGTCGATACGCTTGAGCTGCCGTTGAGCTTCCATGAGGAGGGGGCGGGACGCATCCCCATCCGGAATCCTTCGCAACGCCAGTTCGATTGCGCCCTGCACGCCCGTCAACGGATTACGAATTTCGTGTGCGACACCGCTCGCGAGCTCGCCGACCGTCGCGAGTTGCTGCGCGCGTTCCATGTCCCGGGCGTGTAGTCGTCCAACCTCTTCCCGGCTCCGATCGAGGCTCAGGGCCATCGCGTTGAAGGAGGCGATAAGCGCGCCGACTTCGTCTGACGAATGAACAGGCAGCGGATGGAAGAGCTCTTCGTTCTCCAGTGCCTTGGCCGCTGTCGCTAGGTCGCGGAGTGGAGTGGTCACGGACCGGGAAGCAAGAATGCCGGTGATCACGATGAGCAGCGTGAGAAAAAAGGCCCCGAGCGTCGCCGAGGTCCGGAGCTTGGACAACGGTGCGAGGGCATACGCCACGGGAAGTGCGGCGACGAAGACCCAATCCGATTCTGGCACTGGCGCGACGGCCACCAATGTGCTCTGCGGCGTGTGTACGAGGTGCACGCCTGCGGAATCGAGTCCTGCCGCGGGCACGGAAGCCGCCAATTCTCCGGCGGCATGTTCGTGGATGCCGAAGATTGGGTTGCCGCCCCGGTCAAACACGACGGACTCTACCCCAGCCACCAAGTGCTGCGGCACCGAGAAGATGCGCCTGAAGTCCTCCGCGCGGACATGTCCCTCCAGCCAGATCGCCGGATCGCGAGAGACGGTTGTCGCGACCAGATAGGCCAGTACCTGGCCATCCTCCCGATGCAGGAAGACCGGTGTCTCGATCCAGTCTGCTGCGGGTGAGGCCGGCGGCCAGTGCGGTGCAGTCTGACCCAATGCGACACTGGCGAGCACACGGCCGTCGGCCATGGCCAGGCGTAACCCGTCAAAGACGCCGTTCTCGGGAAGGCTCCGAACCAGGAACGCGGCGAGCTCCTGAGGTGGCATGGTTGTGAGGATCTCGGAGGATGGCAATTGCCCGGCGATCGTCTGCAGGAGCAGACGTTCCCGGTTCAGTTCGGTTGTGAAGTGGGTCGCCTGCGCCCCCGCGATCGATGCGAGCGCCCGCCGGGACTGTTCCAGAATAGTGCTGCGGCTGACCGCGTACCCGACAACGATCGTGACCGAGAGCGGCAATAGGCCAAACGCCAGCAGGAGCAGGAGGAGCTTGTTGCCAAGGCTCCCACGCACCCGCCGGAGACTGCCGGAGCTCCGGTCGTCTGGAATCGCCTGCATTGGTCTCCGGGCGCCTGGCGCCGAGCCGGGAAAGGGTCCGAGATGGATGCGGCAGGAAACCCCGCCAATGGATGCACGCCCCGTGCCTTCGGGGACGATCCAAATTTCACGATGCTTCCTGTGCCACGGCTTCGGCAAGCCCTCGTGGCGAACGGATGCTCCCACGGGGCATGTGCCCTACCGCTTGAGCGGTCTGTCCCACAGCCCCAGTCCGCCACCAAACATACAGTCAGGGTAGGGCCTGTGCCCGCAGTGGCTTGACCCCATCCCCGAGTTGGTGCGACGCCTGCAGAGGGGTATTTCACTGGACCCGCCACTTGGATGGGCCATCAACCGCCGAGCGAGGGTGATCGGGTTATGAGGAAATGGGATGTGATCGTCGGGGGTGCCGGACCAGCTGGCAGCCGAGTTGCGGAG
>SPDF01000012.1 GCA_004525055.1 Gemmatimonadales bacterium
CTGCTCAATCCGATCCTCATCATTCTCTCCGCGGCCAAGTTCGCCCTGGTCGCGATGTTCTACATGCACCTGAAGCAGGACAGCAAGATCTTCAGCGGGCTCTTCGTCTTCCCATTGATCATCGCCGCCATCGTCATTGTGGCGCTTCTCCTGCTGTTCGCGTACCTGCGCAGCCTGCACCCGATGGTGTGACCTGGGGGCGGGCTCGTGGTCCCGGCGGCCCCGCTTCGGCGGGGCCGCTTCGTCTTTCGCGTCAGAGGTCCTATGCGCATTGCCATCACGCTCATGCTGCTGTTCGCTGGTGCCGCCCCTGGACGAGCGCAGGGAACGAACCCACCCGACTTCGATTCCCTCGCCGCGGAGGCCACCACCTGGCTGCAGGAATATCTTCGCATCCGGACGGTGAACCCGCCGGGGAACGAGTCTGAAGGCGCCAGGTTTCTGCAGGCGGTGTTGGCGCGCGAGGGGATTCCGTCCGAAATCTTTGAATCGGGGCCGGGGCGCGGCAACCTCTACGCCCGGCTGTCGGGCACCGGGGCACGGCGGCCGATGGTGCTGCTCCATCACCTCGACGTGGTGCCAGCCGATTCAAGCCATTGGCGCTACCCGCCGTTCAGCGGGGTGCTCGAGGACGGGGCGGTCTGGGGCCGTGGTGCGCAGGACACGAAGGGACTCGGCATCATCCAGCTCGCCACAGTGGTGGCACTCAAACGACGGGGCATTCCGCTCAGCCGCGACCTTATCCTCGTGGCCAACCCCGACGAGGAGGTCGGCTCCGAGGGGTCGCTCTGGTTCACCCAGCACAAGGCCGACCTCGTGCGCCAGGCGGAATTCCTCCTCAACGAGGGCGGTGATAACGAGATGGGCGCCGAGGGGAAGACGATTTCCTACGGGCTCGATGCCACTGAAAAGGTGCCGTATTGGCTGCGACTCATCGTCCGAGGGGAGCCGGGCCACGGCAGCCGGCCGACGGATGGAAACGCCGCGCTCCGGCTCTCTCGGGTGCTCGGGCGCATAGCCGACTGGCAGACGCCGCTGGAGCTGACGCCGCCGGCCGAGGCGTACCTGAAGGCGCTCTCCACCCGGGAGACCAACCCGACGCACCGTGCTTGGCTGGCCGATCCCGCAGAGGCACTGCGCGATCCCACGGCGGCGGCCTGGCTCACCGCCGACCGCTATCAAAACGCCATTCTGCGCAACACCGTCTCGATTACCGGCCTTCATGGTTCGTCCAGCACCAACGTGATCCCAGCCGAAGCCAGCGCCGAACTCGACGTACGCCTCCTCCCGGGTCAGCCGCCCGAAGATTTCCTGGCACAGCTCCGTGCGGTCATCCAGGACACGACGGTCGAAATCACGCCGCTCTCCAAGGTGCGCGCCGCGCGTTCCTCTCCGGTGGAGGGGCCAGTGCTCGACGCCTTTGGCGACGCGGTAGACGCCATGGATCCCGGTGCCCTGGTCCTTCCAAGAATGCTGACCGGGTACACCGACAGCTACGACTACCGGGCGCTCGGCATCGATGCATACGGCGTCGAAGCCTGGCGCACTACCGCAGAAGTGGGCGCAACCGTTCACGGCAACAACGAGCGGGTGCCGGTACAGGAGATTAGGTTCGGGGTGGAGTTCTACTACCGTATTGTGGAGCAGCTGGCCCGATAGGTGGCTGGCGGCCGAACGACCCCCGTCCGGGAGGTTTCATGGTACGCCTGCTCTGGTACCTGGTAATTGCGGCCTTTGTGGGCGCGCTGCTCGTGGGAGCGTCCTACGCAGCGGCCTATTCCGCCGTCGGCACCCTGTTGGGGGCCCCGCCCCCCAAGATGGGCAATCGGTCGGCCGAGTTGCTGTGGAAGGGCGCGCCGGAGCTTGCGGGACACCCACGCGCCTGGAGATTCACGTTCGGTCCGACAATGATCCCGGGGGCCACATCGGTCAAGATCTGGGTGTCCCCCACGGGCCGGCTACTGCGAACCGAACCGGCGAACCTTCCGGGGCGCCTCGCGGGATTCCACGACCGAGGGATCTGATCGGAATTCAGGTTCGGTCGATGCCGCCGAGCGCCAACGCGATCGTGGTTTCATAAGCGGTTGCGTCCGTGGATCCGAAGAGCTCCAGGCCTGCCTCCACGAGGCAGGCCTCTTCTGTTTCCTCGAACGCGGGCAGGCCGAACGGCTGTGCTGGGAGGGCCGCATAGGCGGGAAACTGCGATTGGATGGGACAGCCGTTCGCCAGCCTCCGTTCATCCGGTGACTCGAGCCCTAGGCCCATCATCCGGCACACGGCGGGGCGCCCCTCATACACGGCGCAGGTACCGTCCTCGAGGCAGGGACAGGGCTCCGCTGCGAGCGCCTCGCACAATGTGTCGAACCGAGCCTCCCCCAATGCCCGCACATCGAACGGCGGCTCCCAATCGGAGGCCAAGGCTTGCTGACGGGTGGCGGCGTCGTCGGCACGCGCGAGGAGCGCGGCGCGCCGATCTCGTGGCAAGTCATCAACCGTCCGCTGCAGGAGGAGGACGTCGGCGACGGAAATGTCGAAGGGGCCGTGGCAGCAGGCGGTGCAGCCTTGCTTGCAGGGAATGATGCCGGGATGGTGTTGGTGCGCGGCGTTGGTCCACGCGTCGAGCGATTCGAGCAGCAACTGGTAACGGAGAGCGGGCGGGTTCATGCCCCGCGTCGCGCCGCGAGTGCCAGGCAGAGCCAACCGGTGAGGAAGAGGATGCCCCCCAGCGGGGTGATGGCGCCGAGTGACCGCTGTCCCGAGAGTGCCATTGCGTAGAGGCTGCCCGAAAAGAGCAACGTGCCTCCGACAAAGCACCAGCCTGCAACGGTGGCGAGCGTTCCTGGCCACCGGGTGCCCGCCCAGGCGACGGCCATCAATCCGAGGGCGTGGTACATCTGGTACCGGGCCCCCGTTTCGAACGCAGCGAGCATGGAGAGATCAAGCCTGGCCCGGAGCGCGTGCGCCCCGAAGGCCCCGGCCGCCACGGCAATGAGGCCCGAAAGCGCGCCGAGTCGGAAGAAGCGCTGCTCCATGGGGGGCTCGCTATCGGGCGGCGCGGCGGGAAGGGCCGCGATCGATCCAGGCGCCCACCGCGGCGAGTGTCAGCAGCATGGTGATCGCCCCGATACCGATGGCACGGACGCTCGGAGGCGGTGGCCCCAGCGTCGTGGCGATGTATGCTGCGGCGAGGACCACTGCAAAGCCGACCGCCCATCCCCGCCGAACCGGGTGGTTACGGCTTCCGCCACCCAGGTACAGGGCGAGGCCCAGCCCGAGAGTGGCGAGTTCGACCGTGAAGGTGAGCGGGATGCTGTTCCAGAGGCCGAATCCCAACTTGGTGGAGCTGTCACCCGCCAACGGTAAATCAGGAACGTGGACCACCAGGTCGAGGAACCAGTGTGAGGCCACGGCCAGCGCGACGATCATGGCCGCTCGCCCATGGCCGCTCGAATCTTTCGTGGGCCAGGTGTACCACGCGATGGCCGCGGCGGCGGCCCAGAGGCCGGCCGCCAGGAGGCTGTGTGTGATCGGATAGGACAGGAACTGCAGCGGCGAGGCGGCGGTCCAGCCCGGGTAGATTCGGACCCGCTCCAAGCCGAGGAGAATCGTGGCCCCCCACGCGATATCCACCAATTGAACAGCGATGAACAGGGTGCCGAGCGACAGCTTCGGCTCCGCACGCTTGAGCGCGAGCGCGATGCCGTAGTGGCCGATGAACATCGCTCTCAGCCCTGGGGTGTGGTGAGTGACTCGGGTGACACCGCCATGCCCATGGCGTGATATCCGTTGTCCACGTAGACCACGCTGCCGGTGATGGCGGCTGCCATCGGGCTGGCGAGGAAGGCCGCTGTGTTGCCGACGTCGCGCGCCTCCATCTTTCTCGTGAGCGGTGCGTTGCTGGAACAGTAGTCGATCATCATGTCGATAAACCCAATGGCCGAGGCGGCTCGCGACGCGAACGGTCCGGCAGAGATGGTGTTGATTCGGATCCCGAACCGACGGCCTGCCTCAAAGGCGAGGGTGCGGGTATCGGCCTCCAGTGCGGCCTTGGCGGTGCTCATCCCGCCGCCGTAGCCAGGGATGGCCCGCTCGCCGGCCATGTAGGTCAGGGAGAGGAAGGATCCGCCATCACGCATCAGCGGTCCGAAGTTTCGGACGAACGAGACATTGCTATACGCGCTCACACTCACCGCAGAGAGGTACCCTGCCCGAGAGGTATCGAGCAATTGGTTCTTGACCTCGGGGCCATTGGCCAGCGAGTGCACCACAATATCGAGCGGCTGGTCCCCGAAATCTTTCTGGAAGTGCGCTACCACACCCTGAATCGTGAAATCGCCAAAATCCTTGTAGCGCTTGCTCTCCCGGATATCGGCGGGGACATCCGCCATCGAGTCGAAGGCGGCATCAAGGGGGTAGATCTTCTCGAATTCCATCTTGCGGCCGTCGGACAGGGTCATCGACGCATCAATCTTGCCGCGCTCAAGGAGCTTCTGGAAGATGCCAAGGGCGGGGGGCCAGGAGCCGAGGCAGACAGAGGCGCCGGCCTCGGCAAGCGACTTGGCGATGGCGAAGCCGAACCCGGCGTCGTCAGAGACACCGGCCACGAAGGCACGCTTGCCGCGCAGGTCGATTGGAAGCATCCGGGGAGTCCACCTGTTTGAGGATGGTCGTAAGATACTGCGGCCCGGAGGGGGAGGTAAGAACCGGGCTACTCGTTCCGCAGCGCGTCGAGGGGTGTGCGCCGAAAGAGGTCCACCGAACTCCAAAGCCCCACTCCGACGGTCAGGGTGACCACGCCAGTCGCCAGGAGCAGCATCGATGCCCCCGGAAGGGCAAACTTCGTCTCGAAGAGCCAGCGGGCCAGCGCCCACCCGCTGCCGAGGGCCAGGACCAGTCCGGTCAGGGCCGCGAGGGTGCCGAGCGCCAGATACTCTGCCACGGCGACCCTGGTCACCTGTGCCCGGCTCGCGCCCAGGGTCTTGAGCAGGACCGTCTCCCGCAACCGCTGGGCTCGGCTGGTGGCGAGGGATCCCAGCAGCACCACCAGGCCCGCCGCCAGCGTGAAGAACGCCATGAATCGAATGGCCGCCCCGACCTTTCCGAAGATGTCATCCAGCGCCCGCTGCACGGTGGAGAGGTCGAGCGCGGAGATGTTGGCAAACTGTTCCACGATGGCGCGCTGAATCACGCCCCGCTCCGAGGCGCTGTCGACTCGCACCAGTGTGACGAGTGTTTGCGGGGCCGCCTCCAGCGCGCCCGGCCGAAACACCACGAAGAAATTCGTCTCGAACCGTGCCCAGTCCACTTCGCGAAGGCTGGTCACACGGCTCGCGATCGGCACCCCCTGCACATCCCAGGTGATCTGGTCGCCGATGCTGACGCCGAGTTCCTCCGCCAGCCCGACCTCCACCGAAATGGACACCGGTGCTCCGGCGGAATCCGTGCCGGGCCCCCACCATGATCCCGCGACGACCCGCTCGCTCCCCACGACCGAATCGCGATACGTCGAACGGTATTCCCGCCTGAGCGCCCAGCCGGCGGGCCGTCCGTCCACTTCCGTCGTGTCGCGCGAGTAATCCTGGACAGTGCGCCCGCCGACAGACTGAATCCGCATCGGGACGAGCGGTACCGCCGGCGTCGGAAGGAGGGCACGGGCGTGGAGGAGCGAGTCCACGCCCGCCGCCTGATCGGGCTGGATGTCGAAGAGGATGAGATTGGGACGCCGGGAACCGCCGTCCACTCGCAGTGACCGCAACAGGTTGTGCTGGACCAGGAGGAGCGTCGCGAGGAGGAAGGTGCCGAATCCGAGCGACAACACCACCGACACGGTCTGGTTGGCTGGTCGATAGAGGTTTGCAAGCCCCTGCCGCCACACATACGCTAACCGGTGCGGAAATGACTTCCGGAGGCCCCACACCAGCGCAAACGCGGAGAACCAGAGCCCGGCGAGAGCGACGCCGATACCCGCGGCGAAGGCGGCCCCGCGGAGTGGATCACCAGCCTGCACCATCGCCATGAGGACGACGCTCAACATCAAGGCGAGGGTCGCGATGATGGTCCACCGGTCGCGCGAGGGGCGGGCCTCCGCCTCGTAGGGACGCCGGAGGGTGGCGAGCGGGGAGATCTTCCGAATCCCCAGCAGCGGAATGAGGGCAAACGCGACGGCGGTCCACACGCCGAGGCACAATCCCGTGGCGAGCGCGGGCCACGACACCGTCGGTGTCACCGTCACGGGGAGGAACTCCCCGAGGACCCGTGGAAGCGCCTGTTGAACGGCAAGGCCGATGGCAGCGCCTACCGTACTGCCGAGCAATCCGATGCCGGCCGCCTGGATCAGAAAGAGGGCGAAGACCTGCCGGCTACTTCCTCCGAGGCACCTGAGCACCGCGATGGTTTCCATCTTCTGCCGGATCATGACATGCACCGCGCTGGCGACGCCGAGGCCGCCAAGCAGCAGTGCCACGAGCGCCACGAGACCGAGGAATCGTCCCATCCGTTCGAGCGCGTTGCCGAGATTGCGCTGTTCGTCCTGTACGGTACGCACCCGCACTCGATCGGGGCGGAGTCTCGGCCGCAGCGAATCCGCGATGGCCTCGACCACGGTGCCCGTCGGCAGGCGGAGGTACGTATCGTATTGCGCACGTGCGCCAAACCCCAGTAGTCCGGTCTCGGGAACCAGCGCGCCAGGGATGAACACCCGCGGCCCGAATGCGGTCGTGATGCCGACGTCGCCGGGGACATGGTCCACCGTGCCAACGATCGGCAGCCGGAGATCGCCGAGTGCGAGCGTGTCACCGAGGGAGGCCCCGAGTGCGGTCAGGAACGCTGGATCCACCAGCGCGACGCGCTCCGCCTGCAGTCGTGGCCAGGTGCCCGCCGGCGTCGTCGTGATCGACCCGAAGAAGGGCCAGACTCCTTCGACCGCGGTGACGCGCACCAATCGCACGCCGGTACGGGTCGGGATATATCCCATCGCGCTGAAAGTCGTGACGGTGGCCCGGTCCCCGCATGGGATGGCGCCGGCGCACGCGAGTGAGTCCGCCAGTGTGCGCAGCGCTTCTGTCGGGGGCGAGCGCGACGCCAGCGCCAAGTCGGCCCCGAGGAGACCGCGGGCCTCCGCCGAAACGGCGGTGCGGAGGTTGGCGGTGAAGCTGTTGATGGCCACCAGCGCCGCCGTGCCAGTCGCGATAGCCGCCACCAGCAGGAGCAGACGCCGCCGCGAGGCGCGGCCTTCGCGCCAGGCCAATTGCACCAGTGCACGCAGCGTCACGTCGTGGTGTCCGATTCCAGGCGGCCGTCGGCGAGTCGCAGGATGCGGCGCGCCCGACCGGCCAGATCGGGATCGTGCGTCACCAGTACGAGTGTCGTGCCGGCCTCACGGTTGAGGTCGGTCATGAGTTCGATGATGCCCGCCCCGGTGCGCTGATCGAGATTGCCGGTGGGCTCGTCGGCGAAGAGGATTTTCGGGCGGGTCGAGAATGCCCGCGCCAGTGCCACGCGTTGCTGCTCGCCGCCGGACAGTTGGGCAGGGTAGTGTCCGGTGCGGTCCCCAAGTCCGACGCGCTCCAGCAGCGCTCGCGCACGGCTGGGATCGGACTCTCCTCGGAGCTCAAGGGGGACCTGGACATTTTCCAAGGCGGTCAGGGTCGGTATCAGCTGGTATGCCTGGAAGACGAATCCGACCTTGGCGCCGCGGAGGGCGGCCCGCTGATCTTCGTCCAGCCTGCTGAGTCCCACCCCATCGAGCCATACCTCGCCTGCGGCTGGTCGGTCCAGCCCGGCGAGCAGCCCCAGCAGCGTCGTTTTACCGCTGCCCGATGGCCCAACGATGGCGAGGAACTCGCCGGCCTCCACCGCGAAGCTGATATCTTGCAGGACAGTCAGCGTACCCGTGCCTGATCGGTAGGACTGGGTCAAGTTCTCACAGCGCAGCATCTGGACTCCAATGACGTTTGCCATATCCCGAATAATACAGCACTCCGCCGCGAGCGCCGCCATTCTCGCAACGCTTGCCGCGTGCGGTAGCGGCGATACGCCGAGGCTGCCAGACCGTTCCCCCTCAGCCCCCCCCGCGGTTCCGCTCATCCTTGCGGTCGGCACCAGCTTGACGGCGGGGCTCGGCCTCGACCCCTCTGAGGCGTACCCCGCTGTGCTGCAGCAGAAGATCGATTCGGCGGGACTCAACTACCGGGTGGTCAACCGGGGTGTGAGTGGGGAAACATCGGCGGGGGCCCGGCAACGGGTGGACTGGCTCATGCAGCAGCAGGTCGCTGTGCTCATCCTCGAGACCGGTGCCAACGACGGTCTCCGTGGGCTCGATCCCGACTCGGTCCTCGCGAACATCGAGGCAATCGTGCGCCGCGCCCGCCAACAGCGCCCACCACCGGGCATCCTCCTGATCGGGATGGAGGCGCCTCCCAACCTCGGTGCGAACTACACCACTCGCTTCCGTGCGGTGTACCGGGAGGCGGCCGCGACCCTCGACGTGCCACTCGTACCCTTCCTGCTCGAAGGGGTGGGAGGCATCGACTCCCTCAATCAGGCCGACGGCATTCACCCGACGGCCGAAGGGCAGCGACGGATCGCCGACCTGGTGTGGAAGGCGCTACTCCCGCTCCTGCGGAGCCCACCCCTGCCGTAGCCGAAGGACGAGCGCTTCAGTGCGGGCGCGAGAGGGCCAGTTGTGCCGAGGAGATCGGGACGCTTAGCGTTCCGAAGGAGGACTCAGGTGATCGTGCATACCTGAGGTCGATGAAGTGGACAACTGTTGTGTTGCCGCGGCGATCCACGATGTAGGACGGGTAGCGGGCCCACCAGAGGAAGGTCGCCGCCGCGGGGGTGGAGGCGGCCATCGAGACCGCTGGGTCGTCCATGTCCGTGGAGGGAGCGCGCTTCGGCCAATGACTCCCGGGGACAAAATTGCCTCCGACCCGAATACTACCCACCAGATAGCCCTCACCTTCGTCCACCACCACATCACGATCGATTGGGGTCACTGGTATCGGTGAGGCGAGCACGCGGGGCGTCGACACGCCAGCGGCGTTGAGCTCGAATCGCACCTGGGCCACGGCCAGCCGACCCACCATGAACATCCCCATCGTGTAGGCGGTCGCCGCACCCAGCGCAGCTCGTGCCGGCAATCGCCAGTCGGAACCACCGTATCGTTCACGGCGCATGCTCATCAACACTCCGGCACCGAGCAGCAGCCACACCCAGATGTCCACGATGAAGAGAGTGTCGCCGTAGTACCATCGGTTCGAGAACGGCATCAACCATCGGACGCCGTAGGTATTGAGCAGATCAAGGAGCGGGTGACTCCCCACGCCGATGGCCGAGAGCCCCACCAGTGGCCAGAACCGGGCACCACCGCGTTTGCCCACCCGGTCGAATCCGACCATCGCTGCGGCGAGCAGGAACGGCGAGAGGGAGAGCGCCAAGACCCCATGGGTCCAGCCGCGTCGGAATGCGAGGCCGGCGGTGTTGCCCCAAGCGAGACTGATGACATCCAGGTCGGGGAGATTGGCGGCGATGAGCAGCGTAGCGGTGCCGAGGGGGGAGCGCTTCTTCAATCCGGACTGCGCCAGGGCGGCACCGACCAGGGTATGGCAGAGGTTGTCCATTAGCTCGGACTCACGGCGCCGGTGGCGGCCCGAAAGGGAGCTGGCATCCGTCTCCGCGTTTGAAGAGTGATCGGGCTATCCCAATCTTAGTCGGGCTGGGCGAGGGCGTCACGGGGGCGCCTCGACCCAAACGCCACCTCGCGATCGGAGGTGGCGTTGGTTGAGGGCGGCTGTCTTCAGCTCCGGCGACGGAACATCATCAGTCCAACAGGCAGAACCAGCAATCCACCCAGCGCGAGTGCCAGGTCGCGTGATTGGCCGCGGCCAGTGTCAGCCGCCTCCAGGCGGGCCAGCATCGCGTCGACGTCGGCCTGTGACACCCTTCTCGGCACGATATTGCGACCATCCTTCCTGGTCGGTACCTCGATGGAACGGACCGCTCCATTTGCCCCGATGCCGACAAGGGCGGTGGCACCGTCGCTATGACCCCCGACGGTGATAACCAGCACCCACGTTCCGTTGTCGGGCCAATTCTTCTCCAATGCTCGGACAAAATCGCGCGAAGTATCGGTGAAAGTAAGTGGAATCGTCTGGCGCCGGCCGTCCACCATTCCCTCGGCACGTCCCTCGAGTACCTGTCTCAATGCGATGTCGTGGTGGAAACTGTGGACCAGCAGGTAAGCGCCACGCGTGGTCGTATTCATCGGGTTGGCAGGCAGTTCGATGGAGACCCACGGCGGACCTGCATGGGCCGGGGTGGCCGTTGCGGCGGCTGCGGAGAGGACGAGGGCGGCAGTAACGATCTGGCGGTGAATCGGCATGGTTCGTTCTCCTCAAAGGTGTGACCCGTTAGGGATTCGTACCAACTTCGATGCCGTCACCTACCGATTGGTTTGGACTTCCAGCGTAATCGCCCCCTTGAACGTTCGGGCCACCAGTTCGGCCGTCGCTTTTCCACCCGAGGTCGCGAGCAATTCGCCCCGGCCCTGATTGGTCCGCTCGACCCGACTCTTGGTCAGCCGGTTCGTCACCCGGCCCTCAAGCGAAGTCAACTGCAACGCGCCATTGATGTCGGTCGGCAGGCGGATGCTGATATCGCCGGAGTGGCTCTCGAGCGTGTAGTTGCCGCCGGGGCGAAAAGTGGCGTCGAAGGTCAGGTGGCCGCTCACCGTTTCCATCCTGGCGCGCTCCGCCCCGGTCACCACCATCGTCGCTGCTCCGCTCACGGTGCTCAGTGTGGCGTCGGTCGCGGTCCCCCGCAGGGCGATGGCGCCTCCCGCCGACTTCAGCCTGACGATTCCGGCGTTGACCTGCACGTCGATGCCACCATCCATCGACTCGGCGGAGAGTTGCTCGATATCTCCGGTAATGACCACCCGGCCACTCACGCTCGACACATCCGCCGAGGAGGTGAGTCCGGCCACCAGGATCTCCGCGCTCTCGGTCTTGATCCAGACCCTTGCCCGCCTCGAGACCCGAACCTCGAGAAGCGATCCCGGGTAGTTGATCTCCGCCCCCGGTGGATCGATGCCCAGCTTCACCCCCATGGAGCCACCTCCGAACATCAGCCGACCGCCGCCCTTGGGCACGATGGCGGAGACGTCAATGCTGTCTCGGTCCCACCCGGTGACCCGGACAGTGCCGGCCAGGTTGAAGATCCGGACAGCGGCGTCGGGCGCGATTGCGCGGCCGTAGTGCGCGGGCGCCTGGGCGTTGCTTGCAGCAGGCCAGGTGAGTCCGAGAAGCAGGATATAGATCGGCATCCGTCGCATGAATCAGCTCCGTGTCAGGCGCGTGGCCCGGTCCAGCAGGTCGAGTTTCTGGCGGTGGGCACCCCAGAGCAGGGCGCGAAGGTCGGCGTTGGCGGGATCCGCCTCGAGGGCGGTGCGCGCCTCGGCGATCGCGGCGTCGATCAAGGCGAGGTTCCGCTCAAGGAGTTCCACGGTGGATGGTGCCAGCCGCTCCCGGCCCTCCCTCAGCACGCGCTCGAGATCCTCGGCGGCCAGCACGTATTCCCGGTCAGCGGCGAAGCCCGCGACTGCACGAGGTGCGGTCGCTGTCAGCACGAGCCCAGGCGCCGCAGGGCGAGAGAGTCGATAGGTGATGGTCGCCGTCACGGTGATGAGTACCGCAGCGGCCGCCGCGAGCGGCACCCACCGAGACCACAGGACAGAACGGCTGCCATGAACGCCGCGCCGCGCCGGCAGCCGCGCAGCGATGTCCGGCCACAGGTCACGCGGCGGCACGATACTCCGCGGCAGCGCTGTGGCGGCTGACAACACGGCTTGCATCTCGCTCGCATGAGCGTGGCAAAGAGTGCACTCCGCCATGTGGGCCTGCATCGCGCCCTGCTGGGTTGGGGTCAGGCCCCCCTCCAGGTAGGCATCAAGCCACTGATCGAACTGTTCGCATGTCATCGGGACAACGCCTCCCGCAGCAGCCTGCGGGCTCGAAAGAGTTGAGTCTTGGAAGTGCCCTCGGCAATACCGGTCATCTCGGCGATCTCGGCATGCTGGTAGCCCTCGACATCGTAGAGGAGAAAGACCGCTCTGGCCTTCGGAGGCAGGCCGGCAATGGCATCCTCCATGTCCAACCGGACACCAGGGTCGGCCGACCGACCAGCGGCCGGCAACGCCTCGGGGTCGGCAACGGGCCCGATGCGCGCCTCCCGGCGGCCGGTTGCCCGGCGTTCAGAAAGGGCCACGTTGACGGCGATGCGAAAGAGCCAAGTCCCGAAAGCGCTCTCCCCCCGAAATCCGGGCAGCTTTTCCCATGCACGGATGAAGGTGTCCTGCACCAGTTCCTCCGCCTTGCCCGGGTCACCGGCAAGCCGAAGGCACAGGGCGTAGATGCGCCCCACGTGCCCCTCATATAAGACGCGAAAAGCGTCGGGGTCGCCCTCGCGGGCGCGCTCAATGGGATCGCTCACTGTCAGGTCTGATGCCGCCCGAGGGTGGGAGGTTTGAATGTCTCCGGAAGGTGGGGCCGGGGTGGCCCGGCTGTCGACCTATTGACAGGCCCGATCCAAAGACTTAGTGTATTGCAACACCAACACACTGGACTCATGTTCGAACACCTTGATCCGGCTCTGCCGACACCCCTGTACGCCCAGCTCGCGGAGCGCCTCCGGGCCGCTATCGCAGCTGGGGAACTCGTTCCTGGGGAAGCACTTCCGTCGGTTCGGCAGCTTGCAGTCAAGCTGCGGCTCAATCCGGGAACGGTCGTGCAGGCCTATCGGGATCTCGAGCGGGCTGGACTCGTTGAACTCAGGCAGGGATCGGGGACCTTCGTGCTCGAATTGACACCGAGTCGGCGGGCGGCCGAGCAGGCGGCGGTGAGTGCCCGACTCGCGAATGAGATGCTGGCGAGGGCGGTGGGGCTCGGGTTGTCGGGGGAGGACCTGCTGAAGGCGCTCCGAACCACGTTGGGGGAGGACCATCGATGACGGACACGATAGAAATTCGCGAACTCTCCTATCAGGTCGAGGGCTTCGCGCTCAAGGACGTGAACCTGACCGTCCCGTCGGGTGCGGTGTACGGCTTCCTCGGTCCGAACGGGGCCGGCAAGACGACCACCATTCGGCTCCTGCTCGGATTGCTGCGCGCGTCCGGCGGCGGGATCAAGGTATTCGGCGAGGAGGTGCCGACCGATATTGTCTCCATCCTCGGCCGCACTGGGTATGTGCCGGAACGTCCGCACCTCTATCCTAGCCTGACGGTGGCGGAGGCGGTGAGCCTGCATGCCGCTTTCCATCACCGGTTCGACCATCGGGCATCGAAGGATCTGGCGGCCAGGTTTGAACTTCCGATGAATCGCACGCTTTCCCGGCTCTCGAAAGGCGAGATGGGCAAAGCGCTGATCCTCCTCGCGCTCGCCCAGCATCCTGATCTGTTAGTGCTCGACGAGCCGACCGACGGGCTCGACCCGGTTGTTCGGCGCGAAGTGATGCACGCGATCCTCGACTACGTGACGGAGACTGGTGCGACCGTGCTCATCTCGAGTCACCTGGTGCACGAACTCGAGCGCTTCTGCGACTGGATCGGCGTGCTCGACCAGGGAACAATCGTCGCGCAGCTGCCGATGCAGGAATTCAAATCGGGGTTGAAGCGCCTCCGGGTGGCCGCCGGGGCTTCAGCGATTGCGGCACCGTTTTCAGTTATTGCGCGAGCAGAGGCGGGAATCGGCGGCGAGGTGTGGACCGTGCGGGGATGGCAGCCCGAGATGTCTTCCTGGTTCGACGAGGCGCATCCGCTGAAGGAGGTTGTCGACCTCGACCTCGAGGAGGCGTTCGTGGAACTGCTCCGCAGCGCGCGCAACCCCAGCGGGCGGGAGGCGTGATGTTCCGGATGATCCTCTTCACCCAATGGCGGGAGAGCCGCCTGGCGGTCCTGGCAATGGCGGTCGCTGCCGTCGCGATACCGCTGCTTTCCCTTCGGGGCAGCTGGCCATCGACGGATCCCTGGATTGCCTGGGATCTCCTTCGGAGCACGGCGCAGTGGGGCGTGGCATATCCTATCCTCGCCCTCCTGGCCGCGCTTCTTCTGGCGGCGGCGGCCTGGTGGCCGGATCACCGCACGAAGCATGTCTATGCCCTCACCCTGCCCATCTCGCGCCGCCGCTACCTGCTGCTCCGCTATGTGGCCGGAGTCACCTTCCTGCTCGGAATCACCGTGGCATTGATCGCCTCGGCGCTCGTCGCGACCAGCCGCTTGTCGCTGCCACCTTTGTTGCATGTGTACCCGTTCGGGACCGGCCTGCGCTTCTTCCTCGCGGGGCTCTCCGCGTACACCATCCTCTTCGCGCTGAACGGACTCGCACCCCGTACCGCCCGGGTCCTCGCGGCCCTCGGAATTGTTCTGGTCCTCGTCTCCCTGCTCGCCGACCTCCTTTCGCTGGGGTGGAATCCTCTCGCGTGGGTCATGGAGGCCCTGCTTAGTCCCTACAGTCCGCTCGCGATCTTCCGCGGGCGCTGGATGCTCATCGATGTGTAGGATTCGCGCCTGCTTGATCGTCCTCCTCGCGGTGGGGGCCGTGCCGCTCGCGGCGCAGGATTCTGCGGCCACGCTCCTGCGGATGGAGGCACGACTCGATTCACTCACTCGCGCCGCCGCGGTTCGGCGCAGTGCTGCCGCCCGTACCAGGATCAACGACACGGTGGTCGTCGGCGGGCTTCGCGTCGCCACCTCTGCGCCGTACCGCCTCCTCGTGCAGGCAGCGGCGGACAAAGCCTGGCGCAGCCTTCTCACCCGATTCGGCCCGACCGTCGTCGAGCCGGCCGTGATCCCTGTGGTGCCCTTCGGCGCCACAGGGATTCCAGTTCGCACTCCGAGCGCGGTAGCCGAACTCGCGCAAATGTTCGAGCGGATAAGCGCAGTGGCAATCTGGCAGCAGCGAGACCCGCCGCTCACCGCCTGGCTGCGGGGCAACGTCCCGGGAGATCCGGTAACCAGCCGGGATCTGGGGAGCGTCGCGGAGCAACTGGCTGGGCGGCCCGCGCGGCCGAACATCGCCTGCCTCCAGGGAGATGCTCCAAAGTGCGCCGCAGCGCTCGGAATCGGGATTGGCGTCGACACGCTGGGAGAATGGTATCCCCCATCCACCTGGCCGAAACTGGCGTTCTTGATCGGGGGAGGATTGAGCAGGGCGGACCTTGTCAGTCGTCAGAGTTGCATGAATCGCGGCGACTTGGCGGCGTGCCGGTCGGTCCTGACTCCCGTGCGGCTCCTCCCTCCGGTCGGCATCGAGGGGCGCCGATACCTGGTTCAGCTGGCCCTTGAGGCCGGTGGCGACTCCGCATTCCATCGTCTTACGCAGGATACTTCGCTTCCGATCGAGTCCCGCCTCGCCGCCGCGGCGGGCGTGCCGGTCCGTACGTTGCTCGTTCAGTGGGTCGCGGCGGTGCAGCGCGCAATGCCGCGTGGGCCGACTGATCCACTGTGGGAATCGCTCGTCAGTATGGTGTGGTCTATCGCGATCCTGACCCTCGCCCTGCGAGGTTCCCGATGGTGGTGAGCAATCGGGTGCTCGGCACCCTCGCGATCACCGTCGTCGCGTTGGCCGTTTGGTCTGTTCTCGGCTTCGATTCCAGGCTCGGCCGTCCAGGCCGGTCGGCTCGGGCGAATTTCGCTGCCAGCATGGCGTTAAGGGACTCGATTGTCCATCTGGGCTGGCTCGTGCGGACGCCCGCGGTTCAGAATCGTGTCGACTCAGCCCTCGGGAGCTATCCCGCCGGAACGGCTCCCTCGGTGCTCCTGCTCGGCGATGGCGCCCCGGCGGCGGTCGCGAAGGCAGAAAGTCTCTTCACCTCGCTCATCGGGACGTCGCCCTCTGCGACGCCCATGCGGTTGGCGCTCATCCAGGTGCGCGAGGATTCGATTTTCCCAACCAGAACCGGAGGGCTCTCCTCCTTCGCGCTCTTCACCGAGTTGGGTGGGGAAGAGACATGCACCACTGTCCGCGTCATCTCCCCCGCTGACAGCACGCAAAATCGATACGACGACTTTACCTGGAGGCAGGCGCCGTGGTGGGGTGCGGTAGGGCCCTGCTGGTTTTATTCGCGCTTCGGACCACCGGGCCCACAGATGCGTGCCTGGTTGGATGCTCGCCTCTGGGATGTGGCCGCAAGCGTCCCACCCAACTACCGACCACTCTTCTCCCTGCCGGACGTCGTCGAACCGCCGAGGTGGCTGTACCGTCTCCTCCTCGAACTGCGTGGCTCCCTCTACGGCGAGTCGATGGCATTGGAGGCATGCGTCTTCGATCGGCCGCAGGTCTGCGAGGCGGCGTTTCTGGGGGCGCCCAATGAGGAGGGGTTGCTTCCGCGTGGCGTGGTCGGTAACGACCGGGTGAGATTTCGCGGCAGGCAAGACTATCTCGACCTACCAAATATGGCGGTGCAGGGACTGCTCGCGATGATGCTGGAGCAGCTTGGTCCGGCGCGTTTCGCCGAGTTTTGGTC
>SPDF01000264.1 GCA_004525055.1 Gemmatimonadales bacterium
GAGGAAGGCGAGCCCGATGAAGGGCCACGACCCGCCAAACGCCGCGATCCGGTCGGAGACGCGTTGGCCGAAGGTACGGGTATCGGCGAACTCGGTGTTGACGTCCCGCGCCACACTGTGGGCGGTGAGGACGCGCGCCACTGCGCGCCGCTGGGGTCCGGTGAGCTTCTCCCAGAGCGCGGGCAGTCCATGCGGGGGCCCCGCCGGCGTGGTCTGATCGGTGGTCATGGTGCCTGTCCCTTGGTGAGAGCCCTCAGAGTGCCTCGCGCAGGAGCGCGCGTACGTCGAGCGGGCCGGTCGTCATCACGAGTGCTCCGCTCGCGTCCCGAGGCCACTCCTCGCGGGGTCGATCGCGGTAGAGCTCAACGCCGTTGTCGTCTGGATCACGCAGGTACAGCGCCTCGCTCACACCGTGATCACTGGCGCCGTCGAGCCGAATCCCGGCGTCGAGCACGCGGCGGAGAGCGTCGGCCAGCGCGGCGCGGTCGGGATAGCGGATGGCGGTGTGGTAGAGCCCTGTAGTGCCTGGCGGTGGCGGCGAGCCGCCGAGGCTCTCCCAGGTGTTGAGTCCGATATGATGATGATACCCACCCGCGCTCACGAATGCGGCACCGTCGCCATAGCGCTGGGTCAGCTCGAACCCCAGCACGCCGCAATAGAAGGCGAGGGCGCGTTCGAGGTCGGCTACCTTGAGATGCACGTGCCCGATGTCCACCCGTGGGTCGATGGGCCCTGATGCGTTGCCTGCACTCATCGTTGTAGTCCCACTGCTTGAAGAATGGCGTCCAGCGCCTCGTGCATTGCCTGTTGTGCGAGGTTCGTGACGGCCTCGTCCAGACCCAGAGGTGTGTCGGGCATCCGACAGAGGGCTCGGGAAGATATGGCCAGCAGTGATCCTTCCTCATCCACGCCGGTCATCACCACCAGTTCGATGCCTGGTCGGATATTCAGCGATGCGTCGGCCAGCTCGGATCCCTGGGGCCATGAGAAGCGCGGCGCCGTGCGCCAAAGGCCGGCGGCCTCGCTCCGGAATGCGAAATGGTATTCCAGGGCGGCGAGCGCAGAATCCACCCGGAACGCGAGCTTGTGCAAGGTCACGTCCATGGGGAACAGCGTCACCAGCGCCGTGTCGGTGCTGATTCCGTCGGGGCAAGAATAGGGAGGGGGAATCCCGAGAACGAGCGTCGAGACGAGGCGTTCGAGTGTCGCGAAGTCGTTGCTTCCCGCAGGGTCGGCACCCCGGACCTGGACCAGAGTCTCCCGCCCAAGAAAGAGCCAGAGATACGAATCCAGGGTCTGACTGTCGCGCACTGTTCGCAGGGCGATCAGTCGCCCTTGCTCCAGCCAGCTGCCGGGTGGTGGCGCAACGACGGTCGACCCCGCCACGCGCACACTGTCCGATGAGTGGCGTCTCCGGTCGCGTACGACCGCCTGCGCGAATTTGTTCGACAGCACCTCCACGGCGCGTTCGGCGCAATCCTCGATGCAGGGGTCGAGCGACGGGGGAAGTGGGGTCACGAAGAGCAGCACCTCGGCACGGTCGGCTCCCCAATACCGGTACAGGGTACCGGCATTGGGCTGGCGCAGCTCGGCTCGCTCCACCAGGACGAACGCCGAGGCCCCCGTCGCCGCGGTCTGTGCCTCCAGTCCGCCGAAGAGGAGCAGGTGGAGGCAGCCGGCGATGGTACCTGCACGCCGAGTCGTCATCGCCGCCGCCTGCGTGGGGTCCAGCCGAACCGTGCCAGATCCACCCGCCCTCGCTCATCGAATCGGATCCCCTCCTCCGTCAATAGCATCCGCTGAGTCAGCGCATGATGGTCCCGCAGGCTGATTGCACCTTGGGCGTTCAGCACCCGGTGCCACGGGACGGTGGATCCGGTCGGGAGGGCGTGTAACGCGTAGCCGACCTGGCGGGCCGCATTGGTGAGCCCGGCCGCCGCCGCCACCTGTCCATAACTGGCCACCCGGCCCTGCGGTATGCGCCGCACAGTGGAGTATATGGTCTGATAGGTGGTGGATGGGGCGTTCCCGATAGGCATATCTCAATGCTACTGCCCCGCTTGCATGGACGCTATTCACCGGCCCCACAGCCCCGCCTAAAGATCCCTTCAGGACTCGCTCCCCCTCCCTTCACTCTGGCACGGGCAACTTCCTCCTACGGTCCGTATTCCCTTGGGCCGGCAGGTAGAGCCATGCGACGCAGGTCGTTACCTCCCGATCCGGCGCCCCGGAGCGCCCTCGCCCGTCTCCTCGAAGTGGAGTCCCGCCTCGAGGTGATGCTGGAAGAGGCGCGCCTCGAAGCGGAGGCGATCCTGGCGGGCGCGAAAAAGCAGGCGGAACTCCGCGACGGTGCTCTCGCCGCTGAGTTCGCCGCCGCCGATGCCGAGCTCTCCGCCCGCCTCACGGCGGACGTCGAGGGGCGCATCGCCCAGGAAGCGGCGGCGCTCGCGGCCGTGCGTGGGCGGTACGAGACGGTGGGCGAGGCGGCCATCGCTGCGCACGCCCGCTGGATTGTCGATCAGGTGCTGCGGATCGCGGCGGAGGAATCGCCATGATCCTCCCCATGATCCGCGCCCGCATTCTCGGCCCCCGCGAAGCGCTCGACGACGTGCTCGCCGCCCTGCAGGACGTCGGCCTGCTGCAACTTTCCGAGACCCATCCGAGCGGGGCGCTCCGGCCGGTGGAACCCGGAGCGCAGGAGGCACGTGAGGCGAGGCGGCTGCGCGGACTGCTGCGTGACGTCGATGCGCTGGCCGCCAAGTTGGGCACTTCCTCCGCAAGCGATTCACCTCCCCCGTCTCCCTCCTTCGCCAGGTGGTTGAGGCAATTCCGTCGCGCCCGCCGGGAGCTCGATCGAATCGAGGCGAAGCGTCGGGTCCTCGAGGAGGAGCGCACGGAGACGGCCCGACTGCTCGAGTTCATCCGCGCCTTTCGGGGCCTGCTGCCCACCGGCGGCGGCACCCGCACCCACGGCTATCACCTCGTCCTTCGCGGGCAGGATGAGGGGATCGTCACCCGGCTTCGGGAAGGGCTCGCGCAGGCCATCGGTGATGAGTTCGTTCTGGAGACGGCACCACTCTCTTCCGGAGAAACTGCGGCCGTCCTGCTGGTACCGCCCACCGACGCCCCGGGCGTCGAGCGCCTCCTCGCCCAAGCCGGCGTGCACGAACTGCCGATGCCCGAAGGGAGCGGGGGCAAGACACTGGGGCAACTGGGCCCGACGCTGATCGCCCGCCGCGACGCCCTGGACACCGAACTGGATACGCTCGACCGGGAGCGGCGCGTGCTCTCGATGGACCTCGGCCCTCAGTTGGGTGGCGCACGCGCCGC
>SPDF01000068.1 GCA_004525055.1 Gemmatimonadales bacterium
ACCTCAGACCTCAGTCCCACGCTATACGGCCTCGAGAGCCTGCGTCAGATCCGCAATCAGGTCCTCGTAGTGCTCCACCCCGACCGACAACCGCACCATCCCGGCCGTGATGCCCATCCGCGCCTGGTCGGCGGGTGGGATGTCGGCGTGCGTCATGGAGCCCGGGTGCTGGGCCAGCGATTCGGTGCCACCGAGGCTGACCGCCAGCTTGACCATGGTGAGGGCATTGAGGAAGCGAAACGCCCCGGCCTGGTCACCCTGCACATCGAACGAGATCATCGAGCCCGGCCCCACGCACTGCCGGTGGTAGAGATCGAACATCGGGGTGCCTTCGGCCAGGTGGCCGAGGTAGTGGACCTGCGGCACCTTCGGGTGGTCGGCAAGGAAGTCCGCCACGTACCGCGCGTTCTTCATCGCGGCCGTCATCCGCATCTTGAGCGTCTCAAGGCTGCGGAGGAGGAGCCAGCCGGTCCAGGGCCCTGACATCGTGCCCATGAAGGTGCGGAGCGTCCGGATCGGGAGCATCACCTCGGCGGAGCCGGAGGCCGCGCCGGCGATGACGTCGCTGTGACCACCGATGAACTTCGTGGCGGAATAGAGCACCAGGTCGGCGCCGTGCTGCAGCGGGTGCTGCCAGAGGGGACCGAGGAAGGTGTTGTCCACCATGACCACGGCGGGACGGCCCGGTGCGGCCAGGCTGTGCACCAGGTCGGAAAGGCCCTGGATGTCCACCAGCGCGTTGGTGGGATTGGCCGGTGTTTCCAGCAGTGCCGCGGCCACCGGGCGACCGGCGATCTTGGCCGTCAGCTCAGCGGCGAGATCGGCCATCGGGACGCCGGCCGGGAAGCCGATGGGGATCACGCCCAAACGGGGGAGGAAGTGCTTGACGAAATGGTCACAGCCGCCATACAGTGGCTCGCTGTGGACCAGGACATCACCCGGCGTGAGATAGGCAAGGAGGGAGGTGGTGATCGCTGCCATCCCGCTCTCGAACACGGAACACGATTCGGCGTCGTCCCACAGCGCCAATCGCCCTTCGAGAATTTCCAGGTCGGGGTTGTTCAGGCGACTGTAGATCAGCCCCATCTTCTCCCCGCGCCGCTGCTCCCGGAGACCGTACGCCACCTCGAAGAAGGCCTTCCCGGCTTCCGCCGACTCGAACGCGAACGTGGATGTCTGGAAGATGGGGCACTTGACCGCCCCCTCGCTGAGCCGCGGATCGTATCCGTAGCTCATCATGAGGCTCTCGGGTCGCAGCGGCTTCCCGCCGATTTCGCGATGCTTGCTCATGGGTGGAACCTTCCAGTGAATAGGGGATAAGGAGAAAAAGGTCTTGAGGAGTTGGAGGGGCGGAAGGTCAAAGGAGAAACGAGGAGGCCCGTGGTTCGACTGAGCCCCTCTTTTCCCCTGACGCTTTTCGCCCCTCCAAGTCCCAAGTCCTCTGTTTCCTTCCTCAACTCAGTCGATCAACAAGCCAATTCCGCAGTCCTTCCGCCGCCACCCGGTCCTGCGCCATCGAATCCCGATGCCGTACCGTCACGGTGCCGTCCTCCAGCGTCTGGCCGTCCACGGTGATGCAGAATGGTGTTCCCGCCTCGTCCATCCGGCGGTAGCGGCGGCCGACCGCGCCGCTGTCGTCGTAGAATGCGGGGACATGCTGCTTCAGGTCGTGGTAAAGCCGAGTGGCGAACTCCGGCATCCCGTCCTTCTTGACCAGCGGGAAGACGCCCGCCTTGATCGGCGCGATGGAGGGGTGGAACCCGAGGACGACGCGGGTGTCCCCCTCGACCTGTTCCTCGCGGTAGGCGTCCACCAGCGTGGTGAGCGTGACGCGGTCGGCACCGGCGGAGGTCTCGACGATGAACGGTACGAACCGCTCATTCGTGGACTGCTCGAAATATTCCAGCTTCTTGCCGGACGCCGCCTGGTGCCGCTGGAGATCGAAGTCCGTGCGGTTGTGAATTCCCTCGATTTCGTTCCACCCGAAGGGGAATTCGTACTCGATGTCGTAGGCCGCCTTGGCGTAGTGCGCCAACTCCCCCTCACCGTGCTGGTGCCAGCGCAGCTTGGCAGGGTTGAGCCCGAGGGAGTGATGCCAGGCCATCCGGATCTCGCGCCACTGTTCGAACCACTCGACGTCGGCGCCGGGCTTCACGAAGAACTGCATCTCCATCTGCTCGAACTCGCGGGTCCGGAAGATGAAATTGCCCGGCGTGATTTCATTGCGGAACGCCTTGCCGATCTGCGCGATCCCGAACGGCACCTTCTGGCGCGAGCCCTGCAAGACGTTCAGGTAGTTGACGTAGATCCCCTGGGCCGTCTCCGGTCGGAGATAGACGACGGACGCCGATTCCTCCACCGGCCCCATGAAGGTCTTGAACATCAGGTTGAACATCCGCGGCTCGGTCAGCTCGCAGGTGGTGTGCTGCCCCGCCTTCTTGCTCGGCTTCTGCGGGCAGGGCGCATCCTCGAGCTTATCCGCACGGAAACGCGCCTTGCAGGTCTTGCAATCCACCAGCGGATCGGTAAACCCCGACACATGTCCGGAGGCCTCCCACACCTTGGGGTGCATCAGGATGGCGGCGTCGAGTCCCTCGATATCGTCGCGGGCGTGGACCATGGCGCGCCACCAGCGGTCCTTGACGTTCTTCTTGAGCGCCACGCCGAGGGGGCCGTAGTCCCAGACCGAGCCGAGGCCGCCATAGATCTCGGAAGACTGGAAGACGAATCCGCGCCGCTTGCACAGCGACACGAGCTTGTCCATGAGGGTGGTGTCGGCCATCTGCCGGCTCACAAGGAGGGGTGTGGAGGAGGAGACTGTCTACGCGGGATAATAGACGGGGCCGAAGGGAGCGACAAGCAACGGGTTCTCTGCAAGACTTTGCACGCAATGCACGGCACGATCGGAGGTTCCTTGCGTGATTAATGCCCTCGACCTAGCTGCTATCTTGTTATGCCACAACCATTTATGAATATGGCATCGGTCGGCACTCGAATTGCTCCTTCGGTCCCCCAGTCAGGCCATTCATGTGGCCACGAACCTGAATCACTGACCCGTAGCAGGAGTCCGAGATGCGCCCCGAACACACCTCCCCGGCCGCGAGCCGGCTCACGACCCTGATGGCCGACCGGCGCGGATTCGCGCTCGAGGCTACGCTGATCGTGCTGGTCCTCATCTCCGTCCTCGTCGGCGCATCGGTGGCGAGCTACATCATGGTGCAGCGGTCGGGCAGCGTGGACTACCGCGGGACCCGGGTATCCTACGCGGCCGAAGCGGGCGCCGACGCCGTCATTTCGCAGCTGGCGCAGAGCATGACGGACGGTATTCTGAGCGCGGCGGACCTGGCGGCGATCACGCTCCCGTCGCTGTCCGGGTTTACCTTCGCCACGCCGACGGTCACGGCGATCGGTTCGCCGATCCCGCAGACCATCACCTATGGCCCCTTCAGCGGCCTGATCGGACTCAACCAGCAGATCGATATCGGCATCACGGCCACCGACCCGGCCAACAACCGGGCCCAGGTGGTCGTCACGGCCAACGCGCAGTCGATTCCGCTCTTCCAGTTTGGCGTGTTCTACAACGAGGACCTGGAAATCCACAACGGCCCGCTCATGGAATTCGCGGGCTGGGTGCACACCAATGCCAACTTGTACGTCAATTCGGGTAGCAGCACCCATTTTATGGACCTCATCACCACCCCCGACAGCCTCTTCTGGCAGCGCAAGAACGAGAATGCCCGGGACAACAACGTCCACATCGACGACGCTGCCGGCGTGCAGCAGACGCTCAACTTCGACAGCCGGAGCAACCCCGGTCAGTCGTTCGTGACCGCCAGCAACGCGCTCTTCGATGGCCGCGTCATGACCGGCGTGAGCGGCGTGCAGCCGCTGCGCCTCCCGCTTCCCTCCGGGATGCCCCCGATCGCGCTGGTCGAGCCCCGGAACGGGGCCGATGACGCCGACACCCGCGCCGTCAAGTTTGCCTGGAAAGCCACGGCCCATATCACCGTGGACCTGACACAACTCAACAACGTGAACACCTGCGCCGGGCTCACCATCATCGGCTCGCCGTTGCCGACCGGTGCCGATTGCGCCATCTTCAGCGGAAATGACCAGGGTTTCTGGGATGGTCGCGAGAACATCGGTGTCGACGTGTTCAACATCAACCTCGGAGCGCTCCAGCTCTGGGCCGCCGGCAACGCCGCGCGGGATTACAGCATCATCTACGTCACCTTCTCGAACGTCTCCGCGGGCGACGCCAACCGCGACTACCCGGCCGTGCGCATCCAGAATGGCTCGCTGCTTCGGGCGCCGGTCACCGTCTCCACCGACCGCCCCCTCTACGTCCAGGGGAACTTCAACACCGTCGGCTGGCAGCCGTCCTCGTTCATCGCGGACGCGCTGACGATCCTGTCCAACGCATGGAATGACGGCACCGGCAGTCACCCCGTCCCCACCTCGGGCACCAACAGCACCGCCGGGGGCGGTAACGACCGCACCAATCCGGCCAGGAGCGGCGCGACTGCCACCCAGGTCTACGCCGCCGTCGCGGCCGGCCACTCGGCGACCCCCTGTGACTGGCAGCGCGCGGGCTGCACCGTGCCAACGCCGCCGCCAGCGACAGGCGGCGGCAGCTACGGCGGCGGCCTGGAGAACTTCCCGCGCTTCCTGGAGAATTGGAGCGGGGACGACATGCTGTACCGCGGCTCGCTGGTTTCGCTCTTCCAGAGCCGGTACGCGGCGCGGCGCCGGTGGAGCTGGACGTCGTACTACAACCCGCCGAATCGTGACTGGGCGTTCGACCTCCGATTCCGTGACCCCAACAACCTGCCCCCCGGCACCCCGGTGGTCGGCAGCGTGGTCCAGACCTCCTTCCGGCCGGTCTTCTAGGATGGTGCGCATGACGGAAACGAACCGAGCGGGCTTCACGCTCATCGAGATGCTGATTGTGATCGTGGTCATGGGTATCGCGATGACCATCGCGATCCCGCGATTCCGGGTCACCAACAAGACCAAGGCACGACGGATCGCCACGCAACTGGCGGCGGACCTGGAGGTGGCGCGATCCCAGGCGAGGGCCCACCGCGCGACCGTGCGGGTGGTGTTCGATGCCGGCACCAACTCCTACACCGGCTATCTCGACTTCGACCGGGACAACGTCCTCGCGCAGAGCACCGCCGAGCGGGACTCGCTCCGCGCCTTCGGCACCCGTGTCCTCCCGACCGGCGCGTCGTTCGGGCGGGCGGCCCAGGTCGACATCACCAACTTCGCGGGGGCCGGCGCCATCACCTTCCCGACCCCGCAAATCAACTTCGACGGCCGGGGGCTCACGACCCCATTTGGCACCCGTGGCGTCGTGTACGTCCAGCTGGCGGCCGATCCCGGTGCCGTGGCGGCTGTGACCGTTTCCGGCGCCGGTGGCGTCCGGCTCTGGACTTCTGAGGGAGGCACTTGGCGATGAAGCGGAATGGCGAAGCGGGGTTCACCCTCATCTCGGTCATCATGGCGGTGCTCATCCTGAGCATCGGGATCATGGCCCTCGGCCGCTCCCAGGCGATGCTCGTACGCGCGCAGGCCACCAGTGCCAGCCGCGACGTGGCCCTCGGGGTGGCGCGGAACTACATCGAGGAGGTCCGGAGTCGGACCGCCGTCCCCACCTCCGAGGGGGCGACCGCCGTGGACGAGACGGGCACCGCGGTGGCAGGGGGCAAGTATCAACGGAGCCTCACGGTCACCGACCTGGGGGACGACCTGTACGAGGCGACCTGCAGCGTGACCTACCCTCGGGGCCAGCAGCCCGTCACCATCATCACTCTCATCTACCGGTGATCGCCATGCGTGTGCGTCTTCCCGCCGGCCGGGCCGGCTTTACCCTCGTCGAACTGATGATCGCCATGATCGTCGGCCTGGTCGTGCTCGCGGCGGCCACCGCCGTCGTCGCCTCCACCTGGCGCGGACTCGCCGGTGGACGATCCCGCGAGGGGCTGGAGCGGAATGCCCGCTTCATCAACGAGGCCCTGAACCGGGATCTGTCCGAGACCGGCGTCGGCATCGCCTCCAGCGTCCGGTTCGGTTCGCTGTCGAGCCGGAACGACACCATCGTCATCCTCAGCGTGCCCTACACCAACGGCCTCCCCGCCCCGCCGCACACCTTCCAGTACGGGGGGGCGCCGCTGGCCCCCGCCACCGGGAGCTGCGGGACCTACTGCGTGGACGTCGACACCGTGGGGTGGGATCTGGCCGCCAACGACCTGGCCCTGCTTCAGGCCAACAACGAGCGCCGGTTGATCGAGGTCACGGCCGTCAGCCGGAGCGGCGCCATCGCCTCGGTCACGTTCCGCCCCGAGACCTCGCTGCTCCAGCACGAAGCGGCGTACGCGCGCAACCTCACGCTCCCCAACAACGGCGTCGCGGTCACCAAGCTGCGGGTTGTGGCGTATTGGGTGGAAAACGGTATGCTGATGCGGGCTCAGGAAATGAACGCCAACGGCACGCCCAAGGGTGAATTGATCGCGACCGGCGTGGACAGCATCCGCGTTCGCCTCGTCTTCAGCAACGGCGTCGAGGCGACCACGGCCGATCCGACCGATGGCGATGGCGACAATGACTGGGACGACATTCTCGCCCTGCGTGTCAACGCCTGGCTGCACGCCGACCCGATCGACCAGCGCGTCAACAACGGGCAGCCGGTCACCCGCGCCTACGGCTGGTGGTTCGCGCCCCGCAACCTGCGCTACGAGAAGAATCGGATCAACTGATCCGGTCCCGCGCCAGCGGGAGCCTGCCCCCTTGGGGGGCCGGCCCTACACTTCGATGATCTGGTCCCGCCGCGTCCCCACGCTCACATAGCGGATGGGGGCGCCGGCGAGGTCCTGCAGCCGGTCCAGGTAGGCCCGCGCCTGCGCGGGAAGATCCGCCATCCTGCGCGCACCCTCAGTGGACTTCATCCAGCCCGGCAATACTTCGTACACCGGCTCCACCCGCTCCAGCCGCTCCACCTCCGCCGGCAGCTCCCCACTCAATTCCCCGTCGACTCGGTAGGCCGTCCCCACCGGGATGTCGCTGAAGCTGTCCAGCACGTCGAGCTTGGTGACCGCCAGGCCGGTGAGGCCGTTGAGGCGGCGGCAGGTCTGCAAGGCCACCAGGTCGATCCAGCCGCAGCGCCGGGGTCGCCCGGTGGTGGTGCCGAACTCGGCTCCCTGCGTGGACAGGTGCGCGCCCACGGCGTCGAACAGCTCAGTGGGGAAGGGGCCTTCGCCGACCCGGGTGGTGTAGGCCTTGGTGACGCCAACCACGGCGTGCAGGTCGCCCGGTCCCACCCCGGCACCCGGGGCGGCGAAGCCGGCCACGGTGTTGGAG
>SPDF01000399.1 GCA_004525055.1 Gemmatimonadales bacterium
GTGCCGGTCAACGTCGACGCCATCGCGTTCTGGATCGTGCGCGACGCCGAACGCGCCGCCCTCGAAGTGCAGGATTACGACGAGGCGGTCATCCTCTCGGCACAGACCGCGCTTCGGGATGCCATCGGCAAGCACGACCTCGCGGAACTGATCCAGTCCCGAGTGGAGCTGGGCCAGGGCCTCAAGGACGCGCTCGAAGAGAAGATGGCCAATTGGGGGATTCACGTGCAGTCGGTGGAGATTCGCGACGTGATCATTCCGGCGGCGCTTGAGGACGCCATGTCCCGTCAGGCGCAGGCCGAGCGGGAGCGCCAGGCGCGCATCATCCTCGGCACTGCCGAGACCGAGATCGCGCACAAGTTTGTCGAGGCAGCCGCAGCGTACAAAGATCACCCCGAGGCAATGAACCTGCGGGCGATGAACATGCTCTACGAGAGTATCGTCAAGCGGGGCTCGCTCATGGTGGTGCCGTCAGGCCTGGCCGATTCGCTGAACGTGCCTGGAATCATGGGGATGGCGAGCAACGCCGGCCTGGTACCGAAGGGGCCCGCTCCAGCCGCGCTGCCACCCGCCGGCAGCTGACCGCGCGGGGGCCGGCTGGCCCTAGTGCTTCAACAGCCGCGCGCGGTAGTCCTCGGGGCTCGCCTGCAGATGACAGGCCACACACTCGCGCTCGGGGTGGTGGTCCACGCTTGGGTCGTGACACACCAGGCAGAAGGTCCGGGTCGGCGTGAGCGGGGCGATGGCCGCGGTCGAGTGGCAGCGGTCGCAGGCGACGTGGGCCTGGACGGGGAGTGAGTGGGGTTGGGTAATGCTTTCAGTTCGATGACAGGTGGCGCAGGTGCGGCCGCTTTCGTGGTGCTTCACGTGGCAACCACGGCAGGTCTGCACGGAGTCTGCCGGCTCCATCGTCACCCGCTTCCCGTGACAGGCTGTGCACGGGAGCGCATCATGTCTCGCGTGCCGAAAGGCAATCGGGCGTTCCCGCGCCACCTCATTGGGGACGGCGATGGCAATGTGGACCTCGATGGCGTCCGGCACCTTGCCCGGCCCATGGCAAGCGGCACAACCCTTCTGCGCCTCATCGCTGTGATGACAAATCTGACAGCCCCTGGGCGGTTGAAACGTCAGCATCGATCCTGAGCTGCTGAGGTGGCAGGTCATGCAGGCGAGGCGCTCGTGGCGATCGTGGGAGAAGGTGTCACTGGCCGATCTGGACAGGATGTCACCAACTCCTTCGATCCGCCCTTCCGCCACCCCAATTCCAGTGCCGCTGATCATCCCAGCCAGCACAAGAGCCGCGATCACTCCCCACCAGTTCCCGCCTCGTGCTGTCCCGCGCCCAGGCACACAGATCCTGTCGATCATACCGGACCAGCCGCTGCGGCAGCGCTCGGGCGGCGGAACGAAATCGAGCATCTGGCGCTCCGGGAGTAGGATGCAGCGCCCGGCAGGGCGCTGCGGATGGCAGTGCTGTCGGACATCGGGTCAGCCAGAAATATGAGGGCAAGCATGGTGAATCCCAAGGTTCTGGTCAATCATCAAGCGCACCGCGGGCTGGGACTAGAGTTCGAGTTCCTGGAGCCGGCGGAGTCCGATCCGGAGCGGCAGGATGGTGGAGGCGGCGCACAACGCCGCCACGACGAGCATGCTGACGAACATCTCCATGCTCCATCCCGGATCCTGGCCGGCGGCGATCGCGCGGAGATAGCTCGCCACCGGGAGCGCCTCGATGACGATGACCAGCGCCAGGAGGCTCAGGCTCGACATCATGAACACGAGCCCGCCGAAACTCGTGGGGATCTGTGCGGCATTTTCGGTCCCGAACTGCGGGAAGAGAGCCCCGAGCCCGAGCGCCAGCGCACTCGCCGCCAGCGTGTACATCGTGATGGTCAGGACGCTCATCAGCATGATGAAGGGGCTGGCGTGGAGGAGGGCGTTCGTCACCAGCGTGAGGGTGAGGGCCACCACCATCAGCGGCAGCGTCCCGATGAAGTACTTGCTCCAGAACATCGCCCGGAGGTCGAGGGGGCTCGACTTGAGCAACCAGAGCTCCCGCCCCTCGAGGCTGATCGCGGGGAAGATGAACCGGGCCGCGATGGCCGCGAGCACGAAGCCGGCCAGCCCCTGATTGAGGAA
>SPDF01000066.1 GCA_004525055.1 Gemmatimonadales bacterium
CCAAGATGGATGTAGCCGAGCCCGACATCGTTCAGCAGTTCGAGCTTGTCCGCAATCCGGCGCTGGTTCTGGAAGAAGTCGAGTCCTTCCGCCACGGTCAGGTCGAGCACCTCCGCGATGCTGCGCCCGCGGTAGCGGACCTCGAGTGTCTCCCGATTGTAGCGCTTTCCCTTGCACACATCGCAGGGCACATACACATCGGGAAGGAAATGCATCTCGATCTTGACCAGCCCATCGCCCTGGCACGACTCACAGCGGCCCCCCTTCACGTTGAAGGAGAATCTCCCCGGTCCATAGCCGCGGATCTTCGCCTCGGGCAGCTGCGTGAACAGTTCGCGGATCGGCGTGAAGAGGCCGGTGTACGTAGCCGGATTCGATCGGGGGGTCCGCCCGATGGGGCTCTGGTCGATGTCGATGACCTTGTCAATCTGGTCGAACCCCTCAATCCGGTCGTGCTCCCCCGGGACCACCCGCGCCCGGTAGAACTGCCGGGCCATCGCCCGGTACAGGATATCGGTGACGAGGCTCGATTTCCCGGACCCCGACACGCCGGTGACCGCCACGAACAGGCCGAGTGGCAGGTCCACCGTCAAGTCGCGGAGGTTATTGGCGCGCGCGCCGACGATGCGAAGGCGCTTTTCGGGAACGGCCTTGCGGCGCACAGCGGGGAGCGGAATCCGGAGCTCGTGCCGGAGGTACCGCGCCGTCAGCGATGTGGGGTGCGCGAGCACTTCCTCGACCGTCCCCTCGGCCATGACCTCGCCGCCGAATCGGCCGGCGCGAGGGCCGAGGTCGATGACGTGATCGGCGGCCCGAATCGTCTCCTCGTCGTGCTCCACCACGATGACGGTATTGCCGAGATCGCGCAGGCCGCGAAGCGTGCCCAGGAGCCGCTCGTTGTCCCGCTGGTGGAGCCCGATGCTCGGCTCATCAAGGATGTACAGCACCCCGACCAGGCGGGAGCCGATCTGCGTGGCGAGCCGAATCCGTTGCGCCTCGCCGCCGGAGAGCGACCCCGCCCCGCGGCCGAGGGTGAGGTACTCGAGGCCCACATCGCGGAGGAACCGGAGCCGATCGGTCACCTCCTTCAGGATCGGGCCGGCGATATCCGGGTCGAGCCCGGGGCGGCCCTTCGCACGGATGGGGAGACTCTCGAAGAATTCCACCGCCCGCTCGACCGAGAGGTCCACAACCTCGCCGATGCTCTTGCCGTGCACCAGGACGGCGAGGCTCTCCGGCTTCAGACGTCGCCCCGCGCACGCCGGGCAAGGCCGCTCGACCATGTACTCCTCGAGCGATGTGCGGGCGGCATCACTCGCCGTTGCACGGTAGCGGCGCTCGACGTTGAGGAGCACGCCTTCCCACTCGCTCTCGTAGTCGCCCTTTGACCCGCGACCGTCCACCTGGAACTTGAACTTCTTGCCAGAAACCCCGTGCAACAGGCCGTGGCGCGCGGATTCGCTGTGCGCACTCCACGGCGCGGCCAGGTCGAACTTGAGCACCTTGGCGAGGGTCGGCAGGACCACCTTGCGCAGGTAGCCGGTCGGTTCACCCCATGGCAGAATGACACCCTCGAGAATCGAAATCCGCGCGTCGCCCAGGATCAACTCCGGGGTGACGGTCCGCCGCGTCCCGAGTCCATGGCATTCGGCGCAGACCCCGAACGGCGAGTTGAACGAGAATTGCCTCGGCTCCAGCTCGGGCATCGACAGGCCGCAGGTGCCGCAGGCGAACCGCTCCGAGAAGGTGACCGATTCGATCGAACTTCCCCGCTTCCCCGTTTCCCCACCGTGCTTCACCACTTCTACCACTCCATCCGCCACCTTGAGCGCCGTCTCGATCGAGTCGTTCAGGCGCCCCCGGTCCGCGGCCCGCACCACCAGGCGGTCAACCACGACTGCCACGTCGTGGTTCTGCCGCCGGTTGAGCTTGGGAATCGCAGAGAGGTCGTAGGTCTCGCCGTCCACCCGCGCCCGGACGAATCCGCGCTTCTGGATGTCCTCAAAGAGATCCTTGAACTCCCCCTTGCGACCCCGAACGAGCGGTGCCAGTACTTCGATCCGGGTGTCTTCCGGCCAGGCCAGCACCGCATCGGTGATTTGACTGGCGCTCTGGCGCTCGACTGGACTGCCGTCATTGGGACAGTGGGGGACGCCGGCGCGCGCCCACAGCAACCGGAGGTAGTCGTACACTTCGGTCACCGTGCCGACGGTCGAGCGGGGATTGTGGCCGGTGGATTTCTGTTCAATCGAAATGGCGGGAGACAGGCCCTCGATCACGTCGACGTCCGGCTTTTCCATCAGACCGAGGAATTGACGGGCGTACGCCGACAGCGACTCGACGTAGCGCCGCTGCCCCTCGGCATAGATCGTGTCGAAGGCCAGCGAGGACTTGCCCGAGCCGGAGAGCCCCGTGATGACGGTGAGGCGGTTCCGGGGAATTGTGACGGAGATGCCCTTGAGGTTGTGCTCCCGGGCACCCCGGACGACGAGGTATTCTTCTGCCATAGCCTTGGAGGATACCCCGGACAGGCATCGGGATTCAACTCCGAGGGAACGGGATCCGAGTACTGGCCGTTCCCTTTTTTCCCCTCTGCGGACAGTTTTCCCTCTGCACCTGTCATTCACCCGTCGCCCTGGGCCCCATCCTCATGCGCCGTTCGAAGCACAGTAGAACCAGCGGTCGACAACAGGCACTGGGAGACCTCTTTGCCCCCGACATCCTTGAGGGGGACCAGACGCCCGGGGCGGCGGACGCCCATTTTCCTCTGCGGCCGTTTGCCGGGGAGATCCCACGGGCGGCCGGGGTCGATCCACACGCCGAAGCGCCCGAGAGCCCGGCCGAGCGTCTCCTGCGGTTGGCGAGGGTGGCGGTGAGCGGCGGGCGGCGGGCCGAGGCAGCGGGTCTCTTCCAGGACCTGCTGGCACTGGAGCCCTCGCATCTGGCGGGACGCCTGGAGCTCGCCCAGCTCCAGGAGCACCACGGGCAGGAGGACGAAGCGTACGTGAACCTCAGCGAGGCGGTGCGACTGCATCCCGACCGTCCGCATGCGTTGGTGGCCCGCGGGGCCTTCCTCGCCAGAATCAAGCGGCATCCAGAGGCCGAGGCAGACTTGCACCGGGCACTGCGCCTGGCCCCCGATGACGCAGGCGTCCACTTCGAACTGGGTTTCGCTCTCTGGCGAAAAGGGTTGGCCAGTGAGGCGGCGGAGCACCTCCGGCGCGCGTCAGAGCTCGCCCCGGAGCGCGCCGATGCCGCCCACTATCTCGGAGAATCGCTGCACCAGCTCGGGGACGATCTTGGCGCGCTCGCGGCACTGGAGCGCTCGGCGACCCTCGGTGCCGGCAACCCAAAGCCCCTCCAGCTGATGGGGCGGGTGCTCGACCGCATGGGCCGGCCCGAGGAGGCCCGTGAGATGTACCGCAGGGCCCGCGAGGCGGCCCCGAGGTGATTGAGGTCGTCGTCGAGGATCTCGCATTCCTGAAGGTCGACGCAGTGCTGCGCCCGGCAAGCGACTCGCTCGACCCGGTGGCGTCAGTCTCCAGTCGCCTGGACCAGCTCGCGGGCCCCGCCTTCGCCGAGGAGCGCCGGATTCAGTCGGCAATGGAAGTCGGCTCCGCCGTGGTAACGGGCGCCGGCGATCTCTCTGCACAATTCGTCATTCATATCGTGATTCGGGGCGAGCGGTCGAACGCAACAACCGATTCCGTCCGTCGGGCGCTGACATCGGCGTGGCAACGCGCCGCGGCATGGGGGTTGGAGCGGATCGCGGGTCCGCCGGTCGGCGCGGGGGCCGGTCAACTGGCGCTGGCGGACGCCGCCGAATTGATGGCCCAGACGTTCGCGGTGCACTGCCGCAGCGGACGGCCGCCCACTTCGTTGCAGATTGTCGTGGAGCGCGACGACGAACGTGACATCATCGAGGCCGCCATCCGGCGGGTGGACCGCTGAAGCGGAAATACCTCGCGTTGTCGCTCGTGCTCGCCTGGCTGGGGTCGCTCAGCTGGCTGGTGCTGCGGGAGTACCGCCCTGCCAACGAGGGTGATCTCTCGTCGACCTCCCAGATGATCCTGCCGCCAACCACCACGTTCTACGCCCTCCGAGCCGGCACGGAACAGGTCGGCTTTCGATCCATCACCACCGACTCATTGCCGAACGGCATTCGGGTGACGTCCCGCATCGACGTCGATGTGCCGCTCCCGCTCGTTCCTCGGCGACTGCTGACCACCACCGAAGCGTTGTATGACCAGCGGCTCACCTTGGTCGGGTTCACGACCACGGTCAGTGGTGAAGGCGGCCAGCAGACGCATGTCGGCACGGTGGGAGCCGACGGCCAGCTCACCGTGGTGATCAGCGGGCGAGGGCAAACGCGGGTGGACACGGTGATGGTGGGCCTTCCATCCGGGGTGCTGCTGCCCGACGCCATCTCCATCGGCCTCGCGTCCGGCGGGAATCTGAGACCCGGCATGGTGACTACCGTGGCGGTTCTGGACCCCGTGGAACTGACGGTTGGAGCGTGGGAGATCCGGGTCGGCGCCGAGAGCACCTTCGTCCAGGCCGACAGTGCGGTCATCGATTCCGTGTCGGGCGGCTGGCTTCCCTCTGGACTCGACACCATCCCCACCGTACGGGCCGACTGGACGGAATTCGGCATGCCGATCCGGGCATGGATCGATCCGAATGGGGCCGTCGTCGCCCGGGAGACGCCGCTCGGGTTGTCAGAGCACCGCGGGCCGTTCGAGATCGTCAACTCAGCGTACGCCCGGCGGCGGCCACGCAACATGCAGGCTCCGCCGCTCGAACTCCCAACACCGGGAGCGGCCGTTGAAGGACCGAGCCAGCTCACCCTTGGTCCGGTAGACTTGGGACGCGCAGCGACAATGCTGACCACGCCTTGGCAGGTGGTGGAGGGGGGCATGCTGGTGACCCGCCCCGGCGGGGCGGTGCCTCCAGCCGGGGGGGCATCGATCTTGCCCGACTCAGTCGGCGCCGCCTATCGTGCAGCGCCATCGTCCGATCGCGTGAGACTGGATGCCGGTCGCGTCGCCGGAGTGGATACCGCAGCGCCCGCGATGGTCGTGGCCAAGTTGGCGGCGTGGGTCAGTGCAACAATTTCGGCCGCTCCGCCGTTGCTCGGCGACCCCGAGTCGATCCTGCTCCGCCGACGCGGGGACAGTTCGGACCGAGCCGCCCTCTTCGTGGCCATGGCCCGGTCGCTCGGCATTCCCGCCCGACCGGTCGTTGGACTGCTGTCCACCGGCGGACGCCTCCGGTACCGCGCCTGGGCCGAGGTCTGGCTCGACGGCTGGGTGCCGGTCGACCCAACGCTGGGCCAGTTCCCGGCCGACGGGGGACACTTCCGGCTCCTGATCGATGCCACTGCCCGACCATCGACGATCGTCTCGATGCTCGGGTCCGTGCGCCCGACCCTTATCACGACCGCGAAGACGCCATGATCCAGCTGCGCGACCTCTCGAAGAAATACGGCCGATTCACCGCCGTGGACCGCCTCACGCTGGAAGTGCCCAAAGGCGAGTTGTTCGGCTTCCTGGGGCCGAACGGCGCGGGGAAAACGACCACTCTGCGCATGATCGCCGGCATCCTGCAGCCGACCGGCGGCTCCGTGATTATCGGAGGCGCGGATATTCACCAGAACCCAGAAGAGGCGAAGGCCAAGCTGGGGTTCATTCCCGATCGGCCCTATGTGTACGAGAAGTTGACCGGCGCGGAGTTCCTCCGGTTCGTGGCGGCGCTGTACGGGCAGGAGGGAGCCGCGGTCGAGAAACGGATGGACGAACTGCTCGAGCTGTTCGAACTCGCTCCCTGGAAGGACGAACTGACCGAGTCGTACAGCCATGGCATGCGGCAGAAGTTGCTCATCTCGAGCGCGCTCGTGCACCGTCCTGAGGTCGTCGTCGTGGACGAGCCGATGGTCGGGCTCGATCCGAAGAGCGCGCGGACGCTGAAAGACTTGCTTCGCGTGTTCGTCGATCGGGGCGGCACGGTCCTGATGAGCACGCACACGTTGGAAGTGGCTGAGGCGATGTGCGACCGCATTGCAATCATCCACCACGGCACCCTCGCCGCCTCGGGGACGATGGAAGACCTGCGCCGGGAAACGGCGTCCGAGGGGATGACGCTGGAACGACTCTTCCTCAAGCTGACCGGCGGAGAGATTCCACAGTCGCTCACCGGGATGTTTGATGACTGAACCCGCCGTGGCCGCCGCAACGCTCCAACAGCCTGGGCTGTGGATCCTGCTCTCCCCCAAGTGGCGCACCGCCATGGCCCGGGTCCGGCAGGAACGATCGGGCGCCGGCATGCGTGTGCTATTGCTCCTGCTCGTCGGCTTCGGGTTTTGGACCGCCGTCTTCGGCGTCTCCTACCGGGTCCTGAGGTATTTCCAGGGCGTGCCAGAGATCGGCACGCTCGTGGCCACGAAGCTCATGGCGGTGCTCCTGCTGGCCTTCCTCGGCGTCCTGCTGCTGTCCAATGTCATCACGGCGCTCTCGACCTTCTTCCTGGCGTCGGATCTCGACATCATGGTCTCCGCGCCGGTCGACTGGCTCAGGATTTACATCGTCAAGCTCGCCGAGACGACGGTGCACTCGTCGTGGATGGTGGCGCTGGTGGCCGTGCCGATCTTCACCGCCTACGGGATGGTCTTCGACGGCGGATTCCTCTATCCGCTGATTGTCGTCGCCGCGCTGATCCCATTCCTCGTGATGCCGGCGGTGCTGGGGACCCTCCTCACGCTCGTCCTGGTCAATATCTTTCCGGCCCGGAAGACACGTGACCTCCTCACCCTGGTGGCGGTGGGCGCAGTCGGTGGCGTGGTGCTATTGTTGCGGCTCATTCGGCCGGAACAGCTGGCGCGGCCGGAAGGCTTCCGCAATCTGCTCGACTACTTCTCGATGCTGCAGGGGCCGACCAGTCCATTCCTGCCCAGCGAGTGGGCCGCGGACATGGTCATGAACTGGCTCCTCCGGATCGGGGATCCCCTACCGATCCTGCTCCTCTGGACCACGGCCGGCGTGCTCGGAGTGGTGGGCGCCGGCCTGCACCAGCGGCTCTACCTGGTGGGGTACAGCAAGGCGCAGGAGGGGAAGGACTCCTTCGTACGCGGGGGCCTCTGGGAGCGCCTGCTGCTTCCCCTCCTCCGGACCGCCGGACCGGCGCGGCGGGAGTTCATCCTCAAAGATCTCCGGCTCTTCTTTCGCGACACGACCCAGTGGAGCCAGCTCATCCTGTTGGCGGTCCTGCTGGCGGTGTACGTCTTCAACATCCAGACGCTGCAGCTCTTTTCCGGCGAACAGGTACCGATCTTCTTTGTTACCCTCGTGGTATTCCTCAATCAGGGGCTGGCCGGCTTCGTGCTCGCGGCCATCGCGGCCCGGTTCATCTTCCCCGCGATCAGCCTCGAGGGGCGGGAGCTCTGGTTGCTCAAGTCGAGCCCCCTCGACCTCCGGGCGATGTTCTGGAGCAAG
>SPDF01000101.1 GCA_004525055.1 Gemmatimonadales bacterium
GAGCGCCTCTACGAGGAACAGCCGATCTCCTCGCCCGGCATCTGGAACCGGATGGACCACCGTCCCCTCGAGGGCTTCGTCTACGCGATCACGCCGTTCAACTTCACCGCCATCGGCGGCAACCTGCCGACCGCCCCGGCCATTCTCGGCAATGTCGTCATCTGGAAGCCGGCATCGGCGGCGCTGCTCAGCAACTGGTATGTGTACAAACTGCTCGAGGCGGCGGGACTCCCTCCGGGCGTGATCAACTTTGTGCCGGGGAGCGCCGCACAGGTGTCGGATCTCCTGCTGGCCGACCGGCGGCTGGCAGGTATCCACTTTACCGGTTCAACCGAGGTCTTTCAGACGCTGTGGCGGACGGTGGGCGCCAACCTCCCCAACTACGCCACCTACCCGCGGCTGGTTGGGGAAACGGGCGGCAAGGATTTCGTGGTGGCCCACCGGAGCGCGGATGCGGAGGCGCTGGCCGTCGCGTTGGTACGGGGGTCGTTCGAGTACCAGGGACAGAAGTGCAGCGCAGCCTCGCGGGCCTACGTGCCGGACAACCTCTGGCCTGCGGTGCGAGACCGGATGCTGGCCATGATGGCCGACATCAAGATGGGGGACGTCGCCGATTTCCGGAACTTTGTGGGCGCCGTGATTGATCGGAAGGCGTACACCAGCATCACCGAATACATCAAGACGGCCAGCAAGGCAACGGGCGTCGAGGTGGTGGCGGGTGGGAAGTACGACGATTCCGTGGGGTACTTCATCGAGCCGACGCTGCTGCGGGCGGAGGATCCGAACTACCGGACGATGTGTGAGGAGATCTTCGGCCCCGTGCTGAGCTTGCACGTCTATCCCGCGGCCCAGTGGGAGGAGACACTGGCGTTGGTGGACAGCACGAGCCCCTACGCCCTGACCGGATCGGTCTTCGCCCGGGACCGTCGCGTGCTGGCACGGGCGTCGGACGCGCTCCGGAACGCGGCCGGCAATTTCTACCTGAACGACAAGCCAACCGGCGCGGTCGTGGGGCAGCAACCGTTCGGCGGCGCGCGGGCCAGCGGCACCAACGACAAGGCCGGCTCGATCCTGAACCTGATGCGGTGGATCTCACCGCGGACGATCAAGGAGACCTTCGATCCGCCGACGAATTACCGGTATCCGTTCATGGATGCCGAGTAGGCGGGGCCGTCGAGCGGGTGCCCTGACCGCATCGATCCTGGGCGCCACCCGATGCGGCTGACGGCTTGGTTGTCGCCGTTCCTCTTGCTCTCGGGCCCCACCTCGGTGGCCGCCCAGGCGCCGGCCTACACGGCGGCGACCGTCGACTGTGCGCGGTTCTCGGAATCAATGCGCGGCGAGCTCGAGTCCGCGTTCGGGGCGGTGCGCCGCACGGAGACGCTCGGGCGCGATGGGGTACTCGTGGTCCGGGCGGTGCCGGACAGCGTCGGGCTGGCGGTCGAAGCGTGGTACGATACACTCGTGGTCTTTCGCGAGGGCCCGGAAGGCCGCTTTGCACCGGACGCCGATGGGATGTTCGGCGGACGATACATTGGCGTCCTCGACCCGACGGGTGACTACCTGGCCAGCGTCACGCCCTTCGTACCCACCGCGTTGCGGGACATCTTCGATTTCGGCCGAATCCTCATCCATTTCTTTCCACCGTTGCCTCCCAAGCCGCTGTCTCCCGGCGGCGAGTGGACGGACGATGCTGGACTGACGATTTGGCGGCTCGCCGACAGTGCGTCCACGCGTGGACCCGTGGCCCGCTATCGGTGGATTCGCCGGGACTCCTGGGAGGAAGGGCTCGGTGCCGGAGACTCCACGATCGTGGTGCATCGCAGCGAAACGGAGAACGGGAGCCTGCAATGGCGGGAGGGGGTGGGGCCGATTGGTTGGGACGGCATGACCGCGGCGAAGGTAGAGCTGACGAACGGAGCCGGGCAGAGTGCGCTCAGACAGGAATTTCGGGTGCGTCGGGAGCCGGGAGCGTGCCCCTGATTGTTTCCGCAACGCAACGCACGTTTTTCGCGGCGCAGAATCTCTTGCGTGGATTCCCGGTCCATCCTAATTTGGTGCAACCTGCCTCCGGAGGCGCCGCCGATGTCGGAAAGCTTTCTCAGCTCCGACGAATACGACGAAAACGCTCATTCCCTCTATAACGAAGGCCGGTACGACGAAGCACTGGATCTCCTCCGCGTCGGGGTGACGCTCTATCCGCACGCAGTCGAATTGCACGTGGGCATGGCGTACGCCTATCTCGCCCGCGAAGAATACGCCTGGGCACGTCGCAGCTTCGACCGTGCCGTTGCACGCGATCCCGATCACGAAGACGCCCTCGCTGGACTGGGCGAAACCCTCCTCAAGATAGGCGACCGGGGCGGTGCCCTTGCCGCGTTCGAACGCGTGGTGGCCCTCGGCTTCCGCGATGACCACGAACTCATGCTCCAACTCGGCCGCGCCCTCTTCCGCGAAGGGTTGCTGGCCCAGGCGCACCGCTTCTTCGAGTTCGCGGTGTCTTCCCATCCCGATTCGCCGGAGGCCGCCGCGTGCGTCGGCTACGCCTCCCACCGGCTGGGCAACGAGAGCGGTGCCCTCTATTGGCTGCGGCGCGCCCTCGAGATCGACCCGACGTACGCCGAAGCACGGATCTACCTCGCCAACCTCCTCTACGATCGGGGAGAGTCCGAGGCCTCGCTGCACCACCTTGAGCGGACCCAGCCCGAAGAGCACTTCGATGAGCTGGCCCTCTGGCGCTATATCGAGTTGAAGAAGTCACTCTACCGTCTTCCCGACGATGATCCCGAGTTGGCACCATGGCTTGCCCGGTTGGGCGAGGTGGCCGCCGAACCCGATTCGATCGACATGCTGCTGGCGGAGGTTGAGGCGCTCCTCCCTGACGGCACGCTCCGCGATCCCAATCAGCTTGAGCTGTTCGGGACGCTGCTCACCGAGCTGCAGGCGATGCAGAAGCGCCCCAATGTCGGGGAATCGCACCTGGTGGCCACCCTGTCGGGCCACCTGTTCAATGGGACATGGGAGGAAATCCTCCTGCAGATGAAGGCCGCCGACCAGAACGGTTCGTTGGCCTCCCTCGTGGAGTTCATGGCCGGCTTGGCCCGCCGCGGGCAGGCCGAGACCGGTATCGTCATTCCGGTGACCGACGCCGAGGCGTTTATTCGCGGCAGTTCCGAGGCTGGCGTCCTCCGCATCATCCAGTAACGCACGCCCAACACCACCGATCGCCGGGGCCCTGCGGGGCCCCGGCGCGCATCCAGCCCCTGTTCGAATATCTTTCGACATGCCAACGACGAAATCCTGGACCGCGGGCGTCGTCCGCGAAGTCCTGCCGAACGGCCTGACCCTCCTGGCCCAGCGTGATCCCTCGGCCCCTGCCGTGGCCGTTGTCACCCATGTGAAGGCGGGATTCTTCGATGAACCCGACCGGTGGGCCGGGATCAGCCACGTCCTCGAGCACATGTTCTTCAAGGGGACGCCGACGCGCGGGGTCGGTGAAGTCGCGCGACAGACCAAGGCGGCAGGTGGCTACCTCAACGCCGGCACGGCCTACGACTACACCACCTATTACGTGACGCTCCCTGCCGCCGAGCTCGAGGCGGCGCTCGAGATCCAGGCGGACGCGCTGCAGCACGCCACCCTGGACGGGGACGAACTGGCCCGCGAGCTCCAGGTGATCATTCAGGAGGCGAAGCGGAAGCTCGACTCGCCCGGGTCGCTGGCGCACGAGACGCTGCACGAGGTGCTCTTCGATCAGCACCGGATACGTCGCTGGCGTATCGGGACGGAAGAGGCGCTGGCGGGCTTCACGCGCGACGATGTGGCCGGCTATTACGAATCACGCTACGTGCCCGATCGGACGATTGTCGCCATCGTCGGGGACGTCGACCCCGCAGACGCGCTTCGCGCCGCCCGCGCCCGCTATGCCAGCTGGCCCGCCCGGGCTGCGGGCGTCGACCCGTCGCCGGACGAGCCGCCACGCCGTGATGTGCGTGCCCGGACTCTTCGTGGACCCATCACCCTCGCCCAATTGGTGCTCGGCTGGCGAACCGTCTCTGCGCTCCATCCCGATGCGGCAGCCCTCGATCTGGCCGCTGCCGTTCTCGGCAGCGGACGGGGGTCCTGGCTCTACGGCAGCGTACGGGCGCCTGGGTTGGCGACCGGCATCTCCGCATTTCACTACTCCCCCACGGAAGTCGGCGTATTCAGCATCAGCGCGGAGCTCGAGCCCGAGCGGTTGCCGGCTGCCCTCGATGAAATTGCGAAGGCGGTGCTCGCCCTCCGAAGCGCCGGGCCCACCGATGCCGACATCGAGCGCGCCCGTGCACTCCTGCTGACGCAGTGGGGGCGCCGCCTGGAGACCATGGACGGGCGCGCGAGCGCACTCGCGTCCGCCGAGGCCCTGCGCGACGTGGCGCTCCTCGACGAAGAGTTCGCGCAGCTGTCCGCGGTCACTCCTGCCGACGTGCAGCGCGTGACCGAGCAGTATCTCCTTCCCGACAGTGTCGGGGCGGTGGCCTACCTGCCAGACGGCCGGGGAAGTGATCTCGAGGTCGGTGCGCTCACCGCTGCCTTCAGGCGGCCGGTGGTGGTGCGCGCGGCGCCAGGAACCGAACCGATCCCGAGTGTGCGCCGGGTGAATCAGCGCCCCGGTGGGCAGACCACTGCTGGCGTATTGCATGTGCCGCTCGCTGGCGCTGACCTCCTGCTCCGCAGGAAGACGGGCGTGCCGGCCGTGTCCCTCGGGGCGTATGTCAGGCGCAGCGGCGCAGAGACGCCGGCCGAGGCGGGGCTGGGGTCGCTCGCACTCCGAAGCGCGATCCGTGGTGCCGGGGCGTATGACGCCGAACAGCTTGCCCTCGCCTTCGAACGCCTGGGAGGGAGTCTCGGGGCGACGACCGCCACCGACTGGCTCGGCATGGGCACCACCGTGATGTCCGAAGGCCTGGCGCCTGCCGCCGCGCTGCTTCGCCTGGCGCTGGATGAGCCGCGCCTGGCGGAGTCGGAAGTGACGCGCGAGCGCGACCTGATGTGCGAGGAGGCGCGGCAGGTGGCGGACGACACCTTCCGGTATCCGTTCCAACTCGCGTTCCGGGGTGCATTCGGAGATAGCGCGTATGGACTGCCAGCCTCCGGGCTTGAAGAGACGCTCCAGAGCCTCACGCCCGCTCGCGTGGGGGCCTGGCACCGTGACGCGGTTCGGGGGCACCGGCTGAGCGTCGTGGCGGTCGGCGACTTCGAGCCGGAGCGGGCCGCCGACGATCTGACCGCTGTGTTCGGCGACTGGCGGAGTGAGTCACGAGCTTCCGAGTCACCTGTCATCTGGATCCCGGGTGCCTCGCCCGTCGAACGCGTGGTGGAGCTTGGCAAGGCGCAATCGGCCTTCGCGATGCTGTTCCCCGGGCCGGCGCGGCGGGATCCGCGACGCTACGCCGCGGAGGTCTGGGCCGCGGTCGCGAGTGGTCTCGGCGGACGGCTCTTCGATGCACTGCGAGACCAGCGCTCGCTCGCCTACACCGTGCTGGCGTTTGCCTGGCCGCGGCTGCGGGCCGGGGCGCTTGGCACCTACATTGCCATGGCGCCGGAGCGGGAGGACGAGGCGCGCGAGGCGATGCTGGAGGAGTTGGCGCGTTTCGCGAATGCGGCAGTCACCCCCGACGAACTCCGTGGCGCCATCGGGTATCTCGCGGGGCAGGCGGCGGTGCAACGCCAGAGCGCAGGCCACGTGTCGTCGGAGATCGTGGACGCCTGGATGTTGGGGCAGGGACTCGAGGAGCTTGAGGATCCGGGGGCGCCGTACCGCCGAGTGACGGCGGAGGCGGTCTGGGAGGTGGCACGGGAGTCACTGGTGCCGGAGCGCCGTGCCGAAGGAGTGGTCCGGGGCACCGGCGGTGGGCGCTAGAACATCGACATCGCGAGGATGGAGCGGAGATTGTCGTTCGTGGCACGGAGCCGGATCGAGAGCAGGCGCACCATGGAGCGCAGGACCTTACCGGCGAGGTCTGGGTTCAGGTCCAACACGATTTCGAGGTCGGCCCGGCTGATGGTGAGCAGACGGCACCCACCATTGCTGATGGCGTCGGTCGAGCGCTCCGAGCGATCGAACACCGCCATCTCGCCGAAGCAGGCTCCCGGCTTCAGGATGGCCAGCGC
>SPDF01000354.1 GCA_004525055.1 Gemmatimonadales bacterium
GCCTGGCACCGCGGGGCGGCGCGTCGGTCGCCGTGGGCGGCCTCGTCCTCTCCTGCTTGCGATCGACGCGTGTCCGGCCCCGGTCGGGGGCCGCAGAGGCCTTCTTTTCCCTGTCCCGACCGCGACCCCGCTCCCCCCGTTCCGGGCGCCCCGCGCGTTCGGGCGGCGTGGGCGTTTCCTGGGCCGCCTGGGTCGGGGGCTGGGCCGGATCTTCCCCCGCCTTCTGCCTCTGTCGGTCCCGCTGCCGCTCCCGCTGAGCCGGCTTCTCGGGCTCGGCGGCCCCACCACCGTCCGGGCGGCCTCCGCGCTCCCCCTTCTTCTTTCCGCTGGCCTCGCGGAGGATAGCCGCGGCGATACCCTTGTTCTCACCCTGCAAGGCGGTGAGCAGATGTTCCGGGGTGATGGTTGAGCCGCCCTGTCGTCCAGCCTCGGCGGCGGCTTCATCCATCATCCGCCGCGCACGGCTCGACAGCGCGAGCCCCTCCTCGGGTGGGGCCCCCCGCTTGCCGGCGCTCATCAACCGCTTGGCCGCGTTGTCGACGTCCTTCGGCAGCTGGGCCGCGGCTTCGGGAGGGAGGCTCTCCTTCTCACGCAACAGCGCCAGCAGGAGGTGCTCCGTGCCAATCTGGGCGTGCCCGAGGCGCTCGGCCTCTTCACGGGCGGTGGCGAGTATTCGGCCCGCGCCCTCAGTGGATGCTGGTTCGGTCATGCGTCCCGGGGAGTAGTCAGAGGGGCGTCGCTTCGTCGACGAGCATGACGGGAATTCCGTCTTCGACGGCGTAGACGAGCGCGCAGGCGTGACAGACGAGAGCCTCCGAGGGCTCTGTGCGATATTCGAGATCGCCCTTGCACTTGGGGCAGACCAGGATCTCAAGCAGTTCGGGCGCGAGGCTCATGGCGAATGGGGTTGGAGGGTGACCGGTTCAGGCCGCGGACGGGTCGTCGGGGAAGCCGAGCCGTGCAAGCGACGCCGCGTTTCGCCGCCAGTTGGGGAGCACCTTGACCCAGCAGTCCAGATAGACAGGGCTGCCGAGCAACGCCTCCAGTCGGGTCCGGGCATGGGAGCCGATGGCCTTGATGGTGCGGCCTCCCTGCCCGATAATGATCCCCTTTTGGCTCTCGCGCTCCACCAACAGCGTCACTCGAATGTACACCGGCGACGAGTTCTCGCGAAACTCCTCCACCTCGGCGGTGAAGGCGTAGGGGACCTCGTCCTCCAGCTCCTGGAAAGCCGCCTCACGCAGGTACTCGACCACGAAGAAGCGCAGCGGCTGGGTGCCGATGTCCTCGGGGTCAAACTCGAATTCCCCCTCCGGCAGCAGTCCCTCGAGCCGGGTGAGGAGGTCGGGGATTCCCTCCCCTGTCTCGGAGGAGATCAGCTGGGCGTCGGCCCCGAGGGCCGCGCGGTCAGCGGGGGGCACCAGGTCGGCCTTGGTATACACGGTCAGCACGGGCGCCGTCGGGGGGGCCTCCAGGCCTGCCAGGGTCTCGAACGGCGGCGCCTGGCCGGCGGGGGCCGGATGGAGGTAGACGATGGCGTTGGAGCGGGCCAGCTGCTGGAGCGCGGCGTGCCGCATCCGCGCCTGCATCATGTAGCGGGGTTCGAGGAGCCCGGGGAGGTCATGAAAAATGAACTGGGTGTCCTTGGTGGTCCGGAGCCCGACCGTGGGCAGGCGTGTAGCCTGAGGCTTGGGGGAGACGATGGCGAGGTGTTCCCCGACCAGGGCGTTGAGCAGGGAGGACTTGCCGACGTTGGGAACGCCGGCGAGGGCGATGTGTCCGGTTTTCGGCATGGGGGAAAGGTAGTGCCTTTCGACGGGGGCGGCCGGGCGACAGGGTGGCCGGGCGGCGGATTGGCGTGAAACGCACAACGCCCGGACTCCAAGGAGCCCGGGCGCTGTGAAAGGGATGGCTGGCGACGGTCTACTCTCCCAGGCCCTCTCGAGCCAAGTACCATCGACGCTACAGGTCTTAACTGCCGTGTTCGGAATGGGAACGGGTGTGGCCCCTGCGCGCTAGTCGTCAGCCAATCGGTCGGCGTCCGGCGTACCGGAAGCCTGCAGCTTGGCAATTGAGTGATGGATGTGTTTGTCATGCGGGAAACAACTTGGAGAGATCAAACTGCACGGGCGATTAGTAGCGCTCGACTGAAGGCCTCGCGGCCCGTACATCTGCGCCCTATCAACCTGGTAGTCTCCCAGGGCCCTTCAGGGATCTTAAGATCCAGGAGTGTTCATCTTGGGGCGAGTTTCCCACTTAGATGCATTCAGCGGTTATCTCTGCGCGACATCGCTACCGGGCGCTGCCCCTGGCGGAACAGCCCGTACACGAGCGGTCACTTCGTCCCGGTCCTCTCGTACTAAGGACGAGACCCCTCAACACTCCCACGCCCACGACGGATACAGACCGAACTGTCTCACGACGTTCTGAACCCAGCTCATGTACC
>SPDF01000299.1 GCA_004525055.1 Gemmatimonadales bacterium
CACAAGGACCTCACGGTCTACACCCCGGCCCCCAACCACGAGATCGAGGAAGCGCTCGATCATCCGGTGAGCCCGGTCCGCCTTTTCACGCTGGTCGGCGGCCTGACGGGCTGCGCGGCGGGCTTCGCGATGACCTTCTGGATGTCCAACAACTGGCCCCTGCTGGTCGGCGGCAAGCCGATCGCCACGGTGCCCCCGTATGTCGTGCTCGGATTCGAGCTGATGATCCTCCTCGGCGCCCTTAGTACGGTGGCGGGCATGATCATCATGTCGGTGGTGAACGCCCGCAAGCGGGTCCCCTACAGCGAGAAGTTCTCCGATGACCAGATCGGCGTGTTCGTGCCCTGCCGCGCCGAGCAGGCCGCCGCAGTGGAGTCCCTGCTCAAGCGCGCCGGCTCGGTGGAGGTGACGCATGCGTCGTAGCGCGTATCCGGCCTTTGCCCTCGCGCTCCTGGTGGTGGCCACGACCGGCTGCAGTAGCTGGTACAACGACGTGCCCTCGCCGGACAATCTCCTGGCGCAGGTGCCGTGGTTCGATCAGATGATCGCGTCGCAGGCGGTCTTCCCGTATTCCCGTCTCGGCATCCCGCGGAATACGCCCCCCGGCACCGTGCCCGTCACCGGCGGCGAGGTGGACTGGTCGGCCGAGTGGGCGGTGGCCAACACCACCACGGCCGACCAACTCCTCAACCCGACCGACGGGGTGCCCAGCGCCCGCGGCGACACCCTCTACCACACCTTCTGCGCCGTCTGTCACGGGGTGGCTGGGGCGGGGGACGGACCGGTCGGTCCGAAGGTCGCCGCCCCCTCCATCCTGACCCCGCGGGCCATCGGGTACACCGACGGCTACGTCTACAGCCTCATCCGGTACGGTCGGGGGATCATGGGCAAGTACGGCGACAAGATCACCGAGCAGGATGACCGCTGGCAGGTCGTCAATTACATGCGCCAGCTGCAGGCGGCGGTTGTCCAGCCGGCGGGAGGCCAGTGATGCGCGACGCCAAGCTTCGCGGTCACCTCTCCGGCGCCGCGCTCGGCGGTCGGTTCCAGCTCCTCGTCCTCGGCGGCGGCATTCTCGCGCTCGCCGGCGCCGCACTCTTCGCCATGTCGCTCACCGGCGGCGAGGCGGATCGGGCTTGGCACCTCTTCCACGTCAACTGGCTCTATTTCACCGGGCTCGCCGGCGGGTCGGTCGCGATCGCGGCGGTGCACAAGATCGTCAAGGCCAGGTGGTCGGGGGTCGTCCTGCGGTTTGCCGAGGCGGCGGTGGCCTTCTTCCCAATTTCGCTGCTCGGGCTGGTGCTGATCTTCACCCTCGGCTACGACCACATCTACGGGCCGATGCACGAGCAGCTGCACTCGATGGCGCATGGGAAGGCGCTCTGGCTCTCGAAGCCGTGGATGTTCGGGCGGCTCTTCGTCGGGCTCTCAGCGCTCTACTATCTCGGGTGGCACCTGATCCGGGCGGACCTGCTCCCCGACATTGCCGACACGCTCGACCAGGCCGACGGCGCGCGCCGGGCACGCTACGACCGGATGCTGGCCGGCTTCGACAACAGCGCGGCAGGTCGCGCGGCGAATGAAGCGCGCCTGGCGCGCCTGGCGCCGCTCTTTGCCGCCACCTATGCGATGGTCTTCACCCTGGTGGCCTTCGACGGCATCATGGCGCTCCAGCCCCACTGGTTCTCCAACCTGCTCGGCGGCTTCTACTTCATGGGCTCGTTCCTCGGCGCCCACATGCTGCTGGCCATCATGGTCATGTACGCCGGCACCCAGACCGGCGTCTGGAACCTGATCTCGCCCAAGCAGCGTCACGACCTCGGCAAGCTCTGCTTCGGGTTCACGGTGTTCTGGGCGTACCTGATGTTCGCCCAATTCCTCGTCATCTGGTACGGCAATCTCCCCGAAGAGACCGGGTTCGTCTTCGCGCGCCTCTGGGGCTCGTGGCTCCCGGTCGGCCGTGCCGTATTCCTCGGGATGTTCCTCATTCCCTTCATCGGCCTCCTCGGCGTCTCGCCGAAGAAATTCCCGGGCACGATGGCCCTCTTCGCCACCGTCTCCCTGGTGGCGCTCTGGCTCGAGCGGTACCTGATGGTGATGCCGTCGGTCACCGAGCTCGAGGGCCCGATCTTCGGCCTTCCCGAACTGGGCCCGACCCTGCTGATGGCCGGTCTCTTCATCCTCAGCTACGGACTCTTCGCCCGGCGCTTCCCGATGGTGTCGCCACGCCTCGCTGAAATCACGGTCATGAGCGAGCGGCACCACGCGGTCGAGGATTACTACGACCACGACGAAGGCGCGAAGGATTTCCTCGCGGACCCCGAAGCTGGCTGAAGGAGCAGCGGGGAAGCGGGGACGTGGGGAAGGTTGATCTGTGAACTAGAAAGGGGACGGTGCCTTGCGGCATCGTCCCCATTTTGTTTTCGTCGGCCCCGCTGCCCCGCCTACTTCACCCTCAACATGAACGCCTTCAGCGAGTCCGATGGGGCGCTGCCGAAGATGGCGAGGGTGCGCGGGCCGTTACCGGGAGCTGTTGACCTGCTTCCGTCCGCCATTGGCTGGGGCGAGGAGATTTCCATGTCCTGAAGCTCGGCGCTGGCGCTCTGACCATGCTGCTGTGACAGGAGCGCTGCCACTTCGGTGGCGGGGCCCTCTACGGTGCTGATGACCTCGCCGTTGGCGAGGAGCTGTGTCACAAGGGTGATCGGCCGCCCTCCCTCAGGAGCTTGGCGCTGCTTCACCTGGACGACCGGTACCCCTTCCACCCTGGGGACCCACTCTTCCTGCTCCGACTGGGTATTGGCGAACGAAACGGTCCGCCAGACTCCGGGAAGCACCGGCTCCTGAGCCGCTGAGGTGCCCCCCAGTGATGCCAACGAGGTGCCCGTGGGTCGCGGCAGATCGGTCTGGTCCGCAGGGGTCGCTTCGGGCTGGTCCGGTGTGGTGGGG